>QWQL01000034.1 GCA_003670825.1 Planctomycetota bacterium | reverse complement strand
CTTCCGTGCATCGCCGGCTCGGGGGCGGCAAAAGTCGCGTCGCCGGGCGAGGATACGCCCAAGGCTCCGCGAGCGTTCGCCGACCCCCTTCGCCTACCCGCTTTTGCTTCCGAGCCGGCGAACCACGTACCCCGGATACGTGCTAGTTCTTCTTCGGCGGGGCGAACTTGATCTTCTTGATCAGCTCTACCACCGTGCCGTCGGGCTGCACCATTCCCGAGACAGCGGTCACGGCGGCGATGACGTTGTCGTAGGTGAGGGTGGGGTCGCAGTCGAGTTCCACCTCTGTTTTGTCTGCGTTCGAGCCTGGGCCGGTACCGACAAGGTCGATGATTCGGCGGCGAAGCTCTTCGAAGTCGCCGAGTGGCTGGCCATTCATCGTGAGGCTCGTCCGTTCCCCGTCGGGGCCGGCGGTCATCCTCACGCGAACGGGTGGGAGCGGATCCTCCGAAGCGGCCCCGGCGCTGGCGCCGAGGGGCATGCGGATGTCGAAATCGCCCTCGGTGATCACGGTCTTCAGCGTGAGCATGAAGAACGTGATCAGCTGAAACACGACGTCGATCATCGGCGTCATGTCGATCGCGATTTTGTCAGACAGGCCTTCTCGCTTCGCGGCCACGGCGGCCCTCCGGCTAGTGGCTCTCGTCGTACTGCGCCCGCAGCACGAACTTCTCAAAACCCTTCTCCTGGCAGATCTTGATCAGATCCTGCACGTCGCCGGTCGTGGAGCGACCGTCGGCCCGCACGATCACCGTCGCGGTGCTCGGCTCCTTACTGGCCGAGATCATCACCCGCTTCTCATTCTCGAGGTAGCCGCCGATGTCTTGGAGGGAGACCGGCTCGCCGGAGTAGATCACCCGGCCGTCGCTCATCAGCTGCAGGGTGATCGGCTCCACCGACGGGCCCTCGGCCGGCTTGGCGAGTTGGCTCACCGGAAGCTGCACGCGGTCATCCTGGACGGCGGTCGAGAAGTTGAGGGTGAACACGAAGAACGTGATCAGCTGAAACGTCATGTCGATCATCGGCGTCATGTCGATGTCGGTCTTCGCCGGCCCGGCGCCCTGCTTGCGTGCCATGAGGTGAGGCCCCTGCGGCGGTCAGCCGGTTTTCTTGCCCATGGTCTTGAACTGGGCCATCAGCCGCATTGCCTCGTCGTCGACGTCGGTGTTGAAACGCTGCAGCCAGTTCTTGAACAGGCCGTAGCAGGCGATGGCGGGAATCGCGAGCCAGAGCCCGATCAGCGTCGTCACCAGGGCCTGCGAGATGCCCACGGCGAGTTCCGAGGGCTTGGGGGCGGTGTCTTGCTGGGCGATGAGCATGAATGCCGCAACCATCCCGTCCACCGTGCCCAGCAGGCCGAACATCGGGGCAAGCGCCCCCACCAGCGACACGTAGCTGATCTTGTGCTCGAGGGTCATCGCCTGCTCGTTCTCGGCGGCCTGCATGGCCTCGACGGCGGCCGGATAGCCCGACTGGAGTTTGCTCATGCCGGCGGCCAGCACTTTGCCGAGGTACGACTCGTCGTTCTTGGCCAGTTCGTAGGCCTGCTGAAACTCCTTGTTCTCCAGGTGCTGTTCGAACTCCTGGGACAGCGCCGGGGGCATCATCACCACCCTGCGGAACTGCATGAAGCACATCACGAGCAGCGCCACCAGGCCGAACGAGAGCAGCAGGAAGATGATCACGTACTTGAGGCCGAGCGCCTCGAGGAGAAACGTGAGGTAGCTCTTGCCCTCGGGTTCCGGGTCGGCAGCCGCGTCGGCAGCGATCTCCTCATCCTGGGCAACGGCCACCGTCGGTGAGATGCAGGACAGGGCCGCGAGCCCCGAGGCCGTCAGGCAGGCGACCAGCAGGATTCGGCCGAGTCGCCTCGGCCCGGTCAGCCATGCCATCAGTCCCTCCCGTCCAGGTTCGCACGAGCCCACAAGCATGATCGTCTCCTCGAGAGGATGGTCCGGTTTGGCGGCTTCTAGCGACGTCTTGGCCGCCTAGGCTACCCTCCCGGCCGCTAACGCCGGAAGGGGAGTCGTTTTGGCGTCAGGAGCCCGCGGCCTCGCGAATCAGCCGGGCCCAGGAGCTATTCGGGTAGTTCTGCTCGAGCGACTGCCTGGCATTGCGGGCCCGTTCCGGGTGATTCTCCTTCTCCCAGAGTTGCACCAGCCTCGCGAGGGCTTCGGCATGCGCTTCCGGGACGCCGTTGTGGACCTCGTCCACCGCCAGGGAAGAGATCAGGGCATCCTTGTTCTTGTCGCCTGCTGACTGCTGGGCCTCTCCGAGCGCGACGAAGATCAACGCCAGGCCCCGGCTGTCGGCCGGATCGGCCTCCGAGAGCACCTGCCGCGCGAGCACGATCGCGTCCGCGGCCCGGCCTTCCCGGGCGAGGCATCGGGCGAGCCCGAGCCGCGCCTCCCGCTTCTCCAGCGCTGCCGCGAGATCGCCAGGCGGCGACTCGACTGCGATTGCCCGCTCAAAGGCCTTGCGGGCGGGTTCCAGCTGCTTGCGGTCGAGTTGAAGTCGGCCCGTCAGTCCGGCGGCCCGAATCCGCCGTGCCGGCGCTTGGGTCGCAATCGTGGCGTAGGCCGCAATCGCGTCGTCCGGCCTGCCCATCCGGGCCAGCACGTCGCCCATGACTTCCTTGGCGAAGGCCACGTGGTGGCTGCGAGGATGGACGCGGAGGAAGTCACGCATGCCGGCGAGGGCCGCATCGAGGCCTCCGCCCGTGCGAATCGCGACCTGAGCGTTCGCGGCGGCCTTCACGAACGTCCGCTCGGCTTTCACCAGGTCGGTGGCCTGGTCCCAGCTGGCAACGCGATCGCCTGCCTCCGCGGGGGCCAACTGCTCCAGGGCCGCGGCGCCGTCTCCCGAGGCCACCATGCCGCGAGCGCTGCGGAGTTCCTCAGGCTCACCGTCGAGGAACACCTCCAGGATGTCCTCCATCGGCACGGTCCATTCCTTCTTGATCGTGTCTGTCGGCGTCTCGATCGTGACCGCATCGGCCGTGAGCTGGGCGATCGTGCCGCGAAGGTCGGGGGGCCGCGGCGTGCGGGGCGGCTTCGGCTGGGCCTCCTTCGCCGCCGTCGTGCCCAGCCGGAGCCGCAGGCGATCTTCCGCCCGCGCCGACAGGCCGAGGAGCGTGGCCACGATCAGGGCCATTGTCGTCGTCTGGATGCTCGTGCCGTGGGCGATGAACATGCTGCTCCTCACGTCGGGGGATCAGGGGGCCGGGGCCGTCGTGGCGGCTGCCGGAGGTGCGAACGCCGCAAAACCAGCCGGGTTTTTTCCGAGCGCGGTCTGCGCGGACTTCAGCAGCTTCTCGAACCGCTGCTGCATCGCGGTACCCCCAAGATCGGGATAGAGTTTGCGGGTCATCGAGATCGACGTTTCGGCAGTCTCCAGTAGCCTGGTCTTCTCGCTGGCATCGCTGTTGAGCTCCGCTCGGAGCATGAGCGACTCGGCCACCTTGAGCCGCGCCTGGAAGAACAAGTCCCGGGCCTGCAATGCCTTGGCGTCGGTGCCGGCGAAGGCCTGCCGCGACACCTTGTTGGCGATGCCCCCCCAGCCCCAGATCACGATGCCCGTCGTGCGGCCGGCGGCAGCCTCGCGGAGCATGCTGTCGGCCGTGGCAGCGTCACCGGCGTCCTTCGCCGCGCGGCCGGCGGCCACGAGGAGTTCGGCCGCCTCGATCTGCGCCTCGAGCCAGTTCTGCCGCTGCGGATCGGCGAGTAGGGCGTCGATCTGCTCCCGGGCCGCGTCCCACTTTCCGCGTTCTCGGGAGAGCGAGGCGATCTTCAGCCGCACGGCGGGCTCGCAGCGGCGAAGCTCCGCGGCCTCCGCCTCGGGGAGGCCCTCCTGGCCCATGCGCGTCAGCAGCCTGCCGTAGGCCGTCGCCGCCCGGTCGAGATACTGGCCGGCCTTCGCCCGTGGTACGGCGGCGTTGGTTCCCGAGCCGAGTGACTGGTAGGTCGTGGCCACCCAGAGCTGGGCCGCCGCCTTCGGATCTCGTTGGGCCACGCCCTCGAGAAACGACTCGAAACCGGCCAGCAGCGGGCCCGCCTTCGTCGCCGCCTCGCTGTCACCCGCACCTGCGAGCTGCTCCAGCCGCTCTTCCAGGCTCGTGCCGAGGGACCGGTACATCATCGTCAATCTCGCCGAAGCCTCCTCGCCGGTGCCTGCCGACTGCTCCAGCAGGTTCATCGCTTTCTGGGCGTCGTCGAATCGCTGCGCTTCGACAAAGGCATTCAGCGACACCGACAGGGCGGTCGTGGCCAACGGTCCCAGGGCAGGGGCGAGGTCGGCTCCGGAGGAGACTACGGTCCATGGACCGTAGACGTTGTTTGTGAGCAGCAAGAGCGCCAGGGATGGGTTCCCCTCGGCTTGGGCCATCTGGGCCCTCGTCAGCGCCGCCGACACCGCGAGCTTCGCGTTCGCCGGTCCCACGGGCAGGCTCCCGGCGGCCTCGATCGCGGCCAGCGCCTCGTCGATGGCCTGCTTCACGGTCGTATTCCATCCGGCCACCCGGCCCACATCGCCTCCGGCCTTGCGGACCGCCTCGGCCTCCTGCCGCAGGCCGACGGCCGCCCGAAGGAGCAGTTCTGGCCGACGCTGGATCGCGGGATTCATGCCGTCGATCACCGCGACGAGACCGTCGCCATCGTGGGCCTCGAGCGCGATGTTGATGAGCAGCGACGTGGCGTCGGCTGCCTCCGGCCCATCGTTCCAGCGGGTAACCACGAGAGCGGCGAGCTCCTTGAGCCGGCGCTTCGCGTCGAGAGCCGGGGCAGCGGTGCCTGCCGCAAGTGCCTGCAGGCTGGCGAGCGCGACCCGCGCTGCCTGTCGGCTTGCGGGCGAGTTGGGATGATCCGTCACCAGCAGCGAGCCCAGGGCCGCCGCATCGGAAAACTGGCGGGCGTCGTAGTGCAGGAAGGCCAGGATCGAGCGTGCCTGGTTGACCGCCGCCTCGTCCGCCGCGGCGTCCTTCTCACCGAGGGCGAGCGCCTTCTGCATCGCCGCCAAGGCCTCGTCCCGCACCGTCGCGGCCCGGTCGGCGGCTTCGCGAGCCGCATCCGCCTGGCCGGCAGCCTGCGCGGCCTTCACGGCGGCTTGTGCCTGCTGGAATACGCGGAAGGCCGTCTGTCCGGCGGCGAGTGCTGCCGGAAAATCCTCCTCGACCGGCCCCAGTTTCTTGCCCAACCCGGTCGCCAGTTCGCGGGCCTCCTTCGCGAAGTCGCGGTTGGCCGTCGAGACCTCGCGGGCGAGTTTGTAGGCATCGGCCTCGAGCAGCCTGGCCGCGGTGGCTTCCTTCTCGGAGAGTGACGTCGCCCGAGCGGCGAGCAGTTCGGCAGTGCGGTACTTCACCGCGGCCATTTCGGGCGTCAGCGGTCCTTCCTTGACCGGAGTCATCGCGAACCTGAGGTACGGGTTCGAGCGGTATTTGTCAGGCTCGAACGGCGACGGTCCGGTGACATCGCCATACTTCTTCTCGTCGAGCCAGCACTGCAAGGCCACCCCGAGGGCCTTCGTCTTGAGGGTGAGTCCGAGAGGCGAGAGAGGCTGGCCCGGTGCCGCTTCGAGCGAGAAGAGCGGGGCGAGGATGCCGATCGCGGCGTCGCGGTTACCAAGGAGCGCCGCGCTGCGGCCCTCGTTGAATCTCGCCACGTACCCGACGCCGAGTGTGCCGTACTTTTCGGCGAGGTCGTGGTTGAGCCGTCGTGACTCCTCGAGCGCGGCCTTCCACTCGGTGGAGGCAGTCGCACAGGCCTTCGACTTCTCGAAGTAGGTCTCCGCCACCATCAGGCGGGTCTGGAGAAGCTTCGTTCGGAGAACTTCCTGGCGGTTCAGCGGGTCGGCGAGTTCCCGCTCCAGGGGCTTCTCCGCCGCTTCAAGATCACGTTTCAGCTTGTTCAGCTGAAACGCGATCTTCTTCATGCCGTTGAGTGGCTCTTGCTTCGAGGCCTCGGCCGCAGCGACTCGTGCTGTGATGTTCTGAAGCTGCGCCATCAGCCTGGCGGCTTGCCTCGGGTCGGGCCGCGCGGTGGCCTTCTGAAGGTCGGCCTGGATCGGCGGGATTTCCACCTGCAGCGTCCGAATCTGCTTGTCGATTTCGTCGAGTTTCGCCTGGAAGGGCGCGTTCTCAGCCTTCTTGGCGTCGTACGCCTCGCGGACATCCTTGATCCGCAGACGGATCTCCTCGATCTCGCCGTTGGTGTCGAGCAGCGACCGGAGCACGGCGTCCTCGGCCGTCTCGATCCTGTCGGGAACCACCGGTTGAGGCGGCGGCTGCTTGCCGTCGCCCTTGTCATCCCCCTTGGCGGCGGCCGGCACGGCCGTACGGAGCGTCTTGATTGCCCGGTCGAAGAAGGCGACTGCCTCCGTGGAGAGTGTGGCCGCGTCG
>QWQL01000130.1 GCA_003670825.1 Planctomycetota bacterium | reverse complement strand
CTCGTGAAGGTCCACGGGCGGGCCACGTTCGTCGCCCCCCGCCGACTGCCTGCTGACCTTGCGGAACGACTGGGGCGGGCGTCCTACGATCTGGTCCGCATCGTGGACGAGCGGGCTGCGGTCGTCGACGTGGTGGTGCCGCGGGCACCGGTGGCCTGGGCCCGCTGGCGGCCGATCGATGAGCCGGCCGAAGCCTGGGCACTGCCGCTGACCGCGAAGGTCGGACCGAGTCCGGTTGGCACGGATGCGTTTCAGGCATGGCCCGATGCCGCCCACGACCTCCTCGTGGCGGCCACGGCCGTGTCCTGGCAGCCGCCCACGCCCCTTGGCCAACTGGGCATGGACTATGCCCTCTTCGACACCGTGGTCGACGACCGCAAACTCGAACCGGGCGACACCGAGGCCTTCTGGCGGGTGATGGCGGCCGCGCGGCGGACGACTCCCGCGGAAGTGGCCCGCGCTGCTGGACGCCGGACCGACGTGCTGGATCTCATCGATCCGGCCCGGAAGTGGTTCGCCTCGCATCGGGGCGACCCTGTGGTGATCGACGGTGTGGCGCGGCGGGCCACGCGGATCGTGATCGACGATCCAGACCGTCGCGAAGCCGTCGGGGACGACCATTACTGGGAGCTCGAGGTGTTCGCTGACACGCCGACCATCAAGGTCAATGAGCGGATCCAAGACCGCTACCCGATCGTCTGCTGCGTGGCGAAACTTCCGGCCGGCATGCCCTCGGGCGAAGACATCAGCGAGCGGGTGCGGGTGCCGGCCTTCGGCTTCAAACGGTACAGCTACCCGCTCCGCGACCCGCAAAGCGCGCTGCCGCCGGCCGCTGACGAGGTCAAAGGGGAGCGGGTGTCGACGGCGCTGGTGATCGGGCCGGGGGTGGAGTGGCTCAGGCCACCCTCGCCGGCAGGAGCCTCGAACCTGCTGTTCGGCGTGTTCGCCGGGATTCTCGGCGTCCTTGGAGCGGTGTTCGCGGTGAACGCCTGGATGGCCCGCCGCGACCGGCGGGCGGCGGAGCGGCGGCGGAGGGAGGCGATGCCCGAGCGTCTCGACCTGCCGAGCGAGTGAAGCCGGCCCCCCCTTCGCGCCGGCTGGCATCTGGCTTTAGATAGGGGGCTCCGGCACGGCCGGCCCCCTTCCTTCTCGATTCCCTCCGGAACCCTCCCGCCATGCGACGCGCGAAGATTGCGATCATCGGAGCCGGCAACGTCGGCGCCACCACCGCCCACTGGTGTGCGGCCGCCGAACTCGGCGACATCGTGCTGCTCGACATCCCCGCCACCGAGGGCATGCCCGCTGGCAAGGCGCTCGATCTGTTCCAGGCCTCCCCGATCGTCGGCTTTGATTCCAAGGTGACTGGCACGACCGACTGGGCCGATGCAGCCGGCAGTGACGTGGTGGTGGTGACGGCGGGCATCGCCCGTAAGCCGGGCATGAGCCGCGACGACCTGCTCTCGACGAATGCGAAGATCGTCGGCGACGTCGCGGTCAAGATCCGCGAAACGAGCCCCGACGCCGTGGTGATCGTCGTCTCCAATCCGCTCGATGCCATGGTGCAGCGGACATTCCAGGTGACCGGTTTTCCGGCGAATCGCGTGATCGGCCAGGCGGGCATCCTCGACACGGCCCGCTACTGCTCGTTTCTGGCGCTGGAGCTGGGCGTGAGCGTGGAGGACATCTCCGCCATGCTGCTTGGCGGCCACGGCGACACCATGGTGCCGATCCCGAGTTGCACGAGCGTGGGCGGGATTCCGGTCACGCAACTGGTGTCGGCTGACCGCCTGGAAAAGATCGTCGATCGCGCTCGCAACGGGGGCGCCGAGATCGTCGCGCTCCTCAAGACGGGGAGCGCCTACTACGCCCCGGCCGCCGCAACCACGCAGATGGTCGAGGCCGTGGTGAAGGACAAGAAGCGGCTCGTTCCCTGCGCGGCCTACTGCGACAAGGAATACGGCGTTGGCGGCTACTTCGTCGGGGTGCCCGTGGTGCTTGGCACCGGCGGCGTGGAGAAGATCATCGAGCTGGAGTTGCTGCCCACCGAGCGGGCCGCCCTCGACAAGAGCATCGCCGCCGTCAAGGAACTGGTCGCCACGATGAACCGGCTCACGGCGTCGGCCTGAGGCCTCCCTGCCTTCGCGGCTTGCCCGGCTTGCCGCGCGGGCGGAAGACAACGGCCGCTGGCGTTGCTCCCGGCTGGTGTCGTGGGCTAGAACCCGCCGTCCTGTCCTTGTGGCGGGTCTGCCCGGGCGTGGCCTTGGCAGCCGGTTCCTCAGCGAGGTGCGTTGCATGAATGGCCGCCGTTTGAAACAAGCATGCGGGTCTTCCGCTGCGACGCTCCCGGCCCGGCGCCAGCATGCCGTCCCCGACTGGACGGCAGGCATGCCCGTGTTCATCCCCCAGGCCTACGAGGCCGGGTATGACTATCCGCTGCTCGTGTGGATCACCGATCCGCTCGCCGGATCCTTCGATCTGGGCCGCGTTATGGCCGGGGTCAGCCTGCGGAACTTCGTCGCCGTGCAGGCCGCCGGCGGTGCCACCGCGGTCTGGCGGGCGGTGGACCGGGTCCGCGACCGGCTGAGCATCCACCCGCGGCGGATCTGGCTCGTGGGCCAATCGACGGGTGGCACCGAGGCCTTCCGCATCGCCTGCCGGCACCCCGAATCGTTCGCCGGGGCCGTGTCGCTGGGGGGAGCGTTTCCGCTGGAGGAATCGATGTTCGCCCGCATCCGGGACGTGCGCCGGATGCCGATGCTGTATTGCTGCACGGCCGCCGCCGCGGCCTCGTCGGCCTCCCACACCGACCGCATGCTCCGGCTTTTCCATGCTGCCGGTGCGATGCTCGCGATGCGGATGTACCAGGGGTCGGGCGATCTTTCGAAGGCGGCACTCGGCGACGTAAACCGCTGGCTGATGGACGAGATCTGCAGTTCCACCAGCGCGTCGCGGACCGCGGTGGCCGGCTAGTCGCACGGTTTTTCTGCCTCTCCACCACGGCGCTTCAGGGAAAGGATTCCCATGACACACGCATCAGCCCACGATGGCTCCGATCCCGCCACCGCCGCCGACGGGCCCATGAGTGACGGGCCCATGATCCTGCCGATGCCAGCGGCCCGGGGGACGGCCGTCCGCGAACTCCTCGAGTCGATCATCGCCGCGCAGGCCGACGCCAGGGCTGTTCCCGGCGATCGGCTCCGGGTGACGCTCGACGTACCCGCCGGTCAGGTGATCGATGCCGATCCCGAGATCATCCGCGGACTGCTCGAGCCGCTCGTGGCCGCCGCGATTGCCGCCGCGAATCGTCCAGCAGTGCAGACCGATGGCCCGCGGCTCCGCGAGGTCGTGGTGACCGGAATCGACACTGCCGACGCCTTCGAACTGGAAATCGCTGATTCAGGGTCTGCCCTCGTGGATGAGCGGTCACTCGCCGCCTGCTGCGACCTTGCCCGCCGATGTGGTGCGGAGATCACGGCCATGCGGTGTCCGGAGGGGGGCACGGCGGTCACCCTGCGCCTGGCCCGCCGCCGAGCCCGCCGCCACGCCGCCTGAAGCCGACGCTCCCGACCTCCGAGAATGAATCCGGAACTGAATCATGGACCACGACGCTTCGCCCGAGACGCACCGCCGACCCTCCCGGGTAACCCCCGCGCAGGTGATCGCGCTGGGGCTGATCGCCGCCTCGATCGGCTGGGGAGCATGGCTGCTCCGCGAACGGCCCGCGAGCGAGGAGGTCGAACTGCTCGCCGGCACGGTGCTGCCGTCGTCGGAACTGGCCATCGTGGAGGCGGCCTTCGATCGGGCGCAGCTGTCGGGCCACCGCACGGAGGACGGCCGGGTGTGGGTGCCGCGGCCGCGGCAGAGCGCCTACATGCGGGCGCTGGTAGACGCAGAGGCGTTGCCTCGCGAGTTTGGCAGCAGCCTGCGACGGGCGCTGGAGCGGAACAGCCCGTGGCAGAGCAGGGCGGCTCAGGAGGAACTCTTGCGAGTCGCCGTCCAAGAAGAACTGTCTCACGTGATCTGTTCGATGCCCGGGATCGAGCGGGCCGCGGTGCTCTACGACGTGGAGGATCGAGGCTCGTTCAACGGCTCGCTGGCCGCAGGGCCGGCGCGGACGGCGAGCGTTAACGTCCGCACGCAGCCCGACGTGGAACTCGAGCCGGCCCGCGTGCAGGCGATCCGCGTGCTCGTGGCGGCGTCGATCGCCGGGCTCGCGCCGGATCGCGTGGCCGTCACCGACTTGCGGAGCGGCCGCGTGCATGCCGGCCCGTTGGAGGCTCCCGAATCCGCCGAGCTGCTGGCCGAGGTGGATCCGGAACTGGCCCGCCGCATCGCGCATGAGCGGCATCTGGCCGTGAAGGTGCGGCAGGCACTGTCGTTCGTGAAGGGTGTCGTCGTGGATGTCTCGGTGTCGTTTGCATCCGCCGCGCCGGTGCCCGCGGTGCTTGCCGAGCCCGGCCTGCCGGCCCGGCAGCAGCGGGTGGCCGACGCCAACGCACCGGCCGAGGTGGAGATCGCCGACGAGCTGGCCATTCCTGTCGTGGTGGCGTCGACGTCGTCGCGTGATCTCGCCCTCGACCCCGACACGATCCTGGTGACATTGGCTGTGCCCGAGACATGGTTTGATGCGGCAGACCGGGCCGCGCGGCAGCGGGATGCCACCGCCGTGAAGGCGACCATCGACCGCGTCGAGGAGGAGCGGCTCCGCGAGCACGTCCTGCAACTGCTGCCCCCGGGCTCCAGCCCCGATGCCCGCCGCGTGATGATCACGCGGTTCCCAGGGGGCTCGCCGCGGGCCGAATCCTCGACTGCCCGGGTGGCCGCGGCCGCAGCCCCAGCCGCCGCTGCTGCGCCGTCGTCAGCAGGCCGCCCCCTGAAGCCGACGACGATCGGCGGGTACGTGGATGTCACCGTGCAGGCGGTCTCCTCCGGCCGGTTCGGTGACGTGCCCCGCGAGGTGTGGATGATCGTGATGGCCAACTGCTCCGCATTGCTCGCCTACCTGATATTTCGCAGCGGTTCTGGATCCAAGGAGCGGCTGCCGGTTCGGCAGCGGGGTGACGCGTCTGGGCCCTCCTCGCGGATCAACTGGGCGTCGATGGACGAGCCTGCCGAACCCGTCGACCGCGACACACCCCGGCGGCGGATGGCCGCCTGACGGGAGGATCCTCGATGCTCATTCCAACCAGACACGCCCGGTCCATCGCGGCTGCCCTCACCGTCGTGGCGTGGTGCCTTTCGGCCGTCGCCGAGGCCCCCATCGCGCCGGCACCCGAACTGCTGATCGCGGATGCCGCCGTCGTGCCGGCCTCGGTGGTCGAAGCTGCGACGGCCGCCGGGCCGGCGGCAGCACGGTCCCTCGCTCCGGTGCCGCTTTCAACCGAACCCCAGCCGAGCGTTGGGTCACGAACACCGGCCTTTCGGCCGCTGCCCGACTGGCGACTGCTCGTCGCCCTGGGCAGCGCGTTCGCCGCCGTGGCCGTCTATCGGGTTGTCACCGCCCGCCGTTCGGTCGGGATGCCCCCGGATGTCTTCGAAGTGCTCGGCGAGGCGTCGCTCGGAGGTCAGCAGTCGGTGCGGATCGTCCGCTTCGGCCCGCGCACGCTGCTCGTCGGCGTGTCCTCCGCTGGCTGCCAGACGCTTGCCGAACTGACCGATCCGCAGGCCACCGACCGGATGGTCGCCGCCTGCCATGGCAGCCGTGTCGCCGGGGTCGCCGATCGCGGCCGGCGGGCTGCCCGTCGCGGGGAGGCCCGCGCCTGATGTACACCCCGGCCCTGCATCGTCGTTCGTCCATGTCGTTCGCCTCCAGGCGCACCGCGTCGTGCCCGGGAAGAGCCGTGGCTGGCCTGCTGCTCGCCGCTGCGCTGCTGCCGTGGGCCGCGGCCCGCAGCGACGATCTCGCCGGTCCCCTGCAGGCGGTCGATGCGGCCCACGTTCTGCCGGCAGAGGTGGCTTCCCGCAGCCCCGGAGACTGGCTCGAACTCCTTGGCGGCCGGCCGCTGGAGACGCTCATCCCGTCGGCGGTCATGTTTGGTGTGATCAGCCTTGCCCCCGCGGTGCTGCTGATGACGACCTGCTTCGTGCGGATGTCGGTCGTGCTCTCGCTCCTGAGGCAGGGGCTTGGCATGCCGCAGATCCCCTCCAACCAGATCGTCGCGTCGCTGGCGATTTTCCTCTCGGCCATGGTGATGTGGCCGGTCTGGAACCAGGCCTGGCGGGACGGCATGGAGCCTTACCGCAGCGGCACGCTCTCCGCCGCGGAGGCGTTCGACAAGGGGTCGCTGCCAATCCGGCGGTGGATGGCGGGCCAGATCGAGCAGGCGGGCAACCGCGACACGATGCTGCTGTTTCTCGAGCGGCACCCCGACGGCCCCAGGCAGGCGGCGACCTACGACGACGTACCGGT
>QWQL01000046.1 GCA_003670825.1 Planctomycetota bacterium | reverse complement strand
CCCTGGGCTCGTGGTGAGGCAGTCCCGGGAGCCCCGGCACGATCGGCCCGGCGGCAGGGCAGTCTCTGGCGAGCAGTGCTGCCAGCGCGGCCGCGCCAATGCCCGCCCCGGCGGAGCCGAACAACCGCCGGCGGGTGACGCGGTCAATGTTCTCGCGGCAGACGTCGTGCGGCTCGGGCATCGGTCACTCCCTGGTGAGGGCCTCGTCGAGGTTGAGGATCGCAAGGCAGACGCAGGTCAGGGCGGCGTGCTCCGTCGGCTCGAGCGACTCATCGCGGCGGCTCTCGCCGACCCCGAGCAGCTGCCGCGCGGCCGCCGGATCAGCCTGGGTGAATGCCCGCTGCCGCTCGAGCATTCGCGTCAGCGACTCGAGGTCATAGGGCGTCGGCGGGCGACCGAGCACCCGCCGGAAAGCGTGGGAAAGTTGCCCCTCGGCGTCGGCCGCCGCCCCGAGGCTTTGTTCGGCCAGGGCCCGGGCCGCCTCGACCCAGGTGGGATCGTTGAGCGTGGTGAGGGCGTGCAGGGGGGTGCTGGTGCGTCCGGCCCGCACGGTGCAGGTCTGGCGATTGGCGGCGTCAAACATGTTGGCGGGGCTGACCGTCCGCCGCCAGAAGGTGTACAGGCTCCGCCGGTAGAGATCGGCGGCGGGCGACGCCGGGTAGGTGAAGTCGCGTTCCTTGGTGATCGCCAGCGCCTCCCAGATCTGGTCGGGCTGATAGGGATACACCGGTCGCCCTCCGATCCTGAAGTCGATCAAGCCACCCGCAGCCAACGCCACGTCGCGGAGCACCATCGAGGGCATCCGGAACCGGCTCGCGCGGCCGTGCAGGCGATTCTCCGGGTCTGCCGCCAGATGGTCGGGCCTGACGCGGGCGTCCTGCCGGTAGGCGGCCGACGTCACGAGCAGCCGGTGCATCTGTTTCTGGCTCCAGCCACGCTCGCGGAACTCCACGGCCAGCCAGTCGAGCAGATCCATGTGCGCCGGATATTCCCCCTGCACCCCCATGTCTTCGACGGTCTTCACGAGACCAACCCCGAAAAAGTGCTGCCACATCCGGTTGACTTGAACCCGCGCGGTGAGCGGCTGCTCGGGCAGGAACAGCCAGCGAGCCAAGCCCAGCCGGTCGCGGGGCAGACCCTCGGGCAGGCCTGGCAGCGATGCCGGCGTGGCAAACGTGAGCGGGTCTCCCTTCGGCGAAAGATAGTCGCCGCGGTCGAGGATCTTCGTCTCGCGGGGCGAGGCGTCGCTCATCACCATCACGCGGGGAATCTGGTCGCCTTTGAACTCTTCGTAGGCCTGTTTCGCTGCTTCATACCGCTTGACCTGCGGAAGATCCTCAATCACACCAGTCTTCACGTGGGCGTCGAAGTGGCCGCGGAGCTGCTTCTCGATCGTTTTCTGCTCCTCGGCCGTGCGGTCTTTCTCCCGCTTCCGCAGGAGCGGTGTGAGCGTGCGGGGGAGGTCGCTCCCATCGGCCGGCTCGCCGTCGGCAAAGAGGCCGTGTCGCCACGCGGCGTAGGCGGCGTCGACCACTCCCTTCGACTCTCCCGCTTCCGCCTTCATGGCCGCCTCGAGGGCGGCACGTTGCGCGCGCTGCTCATCCGTCGGGAGTTCGACCACCGGCGGGGCAACCCGGATCCGGGATGAGAAGCGGGTGGGCATGCCCGTTTCAGGCACGCGGTTAAACGCATCGAGCAGGGCGTAGTAATCGGCCTGCGTGAGCGGGTCGTATTTGTGGTCGTGGCACTGGGCGCAGGCCATCGTCAGACCCAGCCAGGTGGTGCTCGTTGTGTCGACGCGATCGAAGAGGTTGTTGAACCGCTGCTCCTCGGCGATCGCGCCCCCCTCGCCGTTGAGGAGATGGTTGCGATTGAAGCCGGTGGCGATTTTCTGCTCCACGGTCGCGTTGGGAAGCAGGTCGCCGGCCAGCTGCTCGATCGTGAACTGGTCAAACGGCATGTCGGCGTTGAGCGCCTTCACCACCCAATCCCGCCAGATCCATTGCCACGTGTCGCCATCCTGCTGGAATCCGTTGGAGTCGGCATACCGTGCGGCATCGAGCCACGCGAGGGCCATCCGCTCGCCGTAGTGAGGACTCGCCAGGAGTCGGTCGACGAGCCGTTCGTAGGCCTCCGGATCGGTATCGGCCACGAAGGCGTCGATTTCAGCCGGGAGCGGTGGGAGCCCGATGAGGTCGATGGAGAGGCGACGGATCAGCGTCGGCCGGTCGGCCTCGGGCGCCGGGTGCAGGCCCGCGCTCTCGAGTTTCTCGAGCACAAATCGATCGATTTCGGTTCGCGGCCATGCCGACTGCTGCACGAGCGGCGGCGTGGGCCGCGTCGGCGGTACAAAGGCCCAGTGCGGCTCGTAGGCCGCCCCCTCCCGAACCCAGCGGTCGAGGAGAGCCCTTTGGTCGTTGGACAGCCGGCGATTGGACTCCGGCGGCGGCATGATCACGTCGGGGTCGGTCGAGTGAATCCGCTCGAGGAGCGTGCTCGCCCCAACCTCGCCGGGCACAATCGCTCCTGCCGAAACGGCTGCCTCACGCACATCCAGCCGCAGGTCCGACTCCCGCTTGTTGCCATCCTGACCGTGGCAATAAAAGCAGTTCTCCGCCAGGATCGGCCGGATATCGCGGTTGAACTCGAGCGGTTCCGGCGCCGGAGCCGCAGCGCAGGCCACGGCCGAGACACCCATGGCCAACGCCGGGAGCCAGCCGATCCGCCGCCGAGGAGCTGACTTTGGTGGTGCCATGCCTGCGATCACTTCCTCTCCAGAGCATACTCAAGCGCATTCGACTGACGTGGTTCGCCGGCTCGGGGGCGGCAAAAGTCGCGTCGCCGGGCGAGGATACGCCTAAGGCTCCGCGAGCGTTCGCCGACCCCTTTCGCCTACCCGCCCTCGCTCATGGAGACGACGCTCCACATAAACTGGATGCGCTCTAGCATGCCGCCACGGGGGCGGAATCAGCCGCCGCTGGCTGAGCGGACGGCTGACACGATGATCGATCTTAGCTTCGGCTCCGCCGACCGTGCGGTGGCGAGGATGTGCTCTACCGTAGCCACCTCGAGGGCATCGGGCAGGCACATGTCGGTGATCACGGAGATGCCCAGCACCCGCAGCCCGGCGTGGACAGCCACGAGCACCTCCGGCACCGTTGACATCCCCACCACGTCGGCGCCGATGGTTCGCAGAAAGCGGTACTCGGCGCGGGTCTCGAGGTTCGGGCCGGTGACGGCGACGTACACGCCCCGGTGGGCGACGAAGTTCTCGCGGCGGGCGACCGCGAGCGCGTCGTCGATCAGGGCCGGCGTGTAGGGAGCCGACATGTCGGGAAACCGCGGGCCGAGCCGCTCATCGTTGATGCCGATCAGCGGGTTGTCACCAATCAGATTGATGTGATCCTCGATCACCATCAGGTCACCGCTGCGATACTGCGGATTCAGGCCGCCGCAGGCGTTGGTGACGATCAGCAGTTCGGCGCCGAGCCGCTGGAGCACCCGCACTGGGAACGTGATCTGCTGGAGCGGATAGCCCTCGTAGGCGTGCTGTCGACCCTCCATTACCACGACCGGCACGCCCTCCAGCATCCCGCAGACCAGCTGGCCGGAGTGGCCGTGCGCCGTCGACCGGGCGACGTGCGGAATCTGATCGTAGGGGATCACCACCTTGTCGGTGATCGCCGCCGTGGCCCCGCCGAGGCCGCTGCCCAGAATCACGCCGACCTTGGGTTTCAGGCTCCACAGGCCGGCAATGAAGGTGGCCGCAGCCGTGATCTTTTCGTACTGGTCGAGCATGCGTGCTCCGCGGGCAGGGGTGCAGGTGATAATGGCGAGGGAGAGCGGGGAGCTGCCGACTCACTCGCCCAGCAGGGCGAGGAAGTCGGGATGAGTGCGGATCGACTCGAGATCGGGGTCCGTCTCCATGTGATCGATGTCGTCGTAGCCGAGCAGGATCGACCGCGAGAGGGCGTCGATCGCCTCGTCGGAGCGGCCGGCACGAGCGAGCGAACAGGCAAGGTTGTAGCGGGCCAGGAAGTCATCGGGCAGCAGGTCGACGAGCCGGCGATCGAGATCGACCGCTCGGCTGAGCAAGCCCTTCTTACTCACGAGTTCCGCGAGGATCCTCAGCACTTCGATGGAGTGAGGCGACCTCGCGAGGACCTTCTCGAAGAAATCGACATCGAAATCGAGTTGGCCGAGCGAGCCAAACCAGGCCTGAGCCGGCTGGCTCCGGCTGGCGCGGCTCCGCACTTTGCCCGCTCCCGCATTCGGGTCGTCGGGGGTCGACTGTGGTTTGTCGAGGCCTGACATCGGTCGATCCCAGGGGAGGGGACGGGCACCGGGAACGTGGAGTTACTTCTTTTTGCCGCCGCCCTTGCCCGGGGGCAGCTCACTGTCGCCGTCGTCAGGGTGATCCCAGTCGGGATCGTTTTCCTCCTCCTCGAAGTCATCGTCGAACTCATCATCGAAGTCATCGAATGCCGAGTCCTCGTCGGCCAGAGGCTGCGCGACGACAAGATCCTCCTCATCGCCGACTTCCTCCTCTTCGCTCCCTGGGTCACCGGCGGCGATGATCACCACAGGCGACATGCCGGGTGAGGACAGGACTGGCGGAACACCTGGCTCTGCCGGATAGGCAGCGAACCGAAACGGCGTGGAAGAGGTCGGCAACTGGGGCATGAGAAGGAAGGGCATCGGCGGGCGCTCGGGGCTTCGGGATTCGGGAGAGCAAACTCTTTCGGAGGGCCTGCGTCAAGGCAGTTGATTGTAGGCGGATGCCGGAGCGCCCCGCAAAGAGTTCCAGTCGGGAGGACCGCCTGGCACCTTGGGGCGGGGTCGCGGGTCAGGTGTGGTAGTCGGCGTTGAGCCGCACGTAGTCGGCCGTCAGGTCGCTGGAGTGGAATCGGATCCTCCCCGGGCCATCCCCCACGGCAAGTTCGATCAGGGTTTCTCGATTGCCCTGGATTGACGCGGAAACGGCCGCGGCGTCGAAGGATACCGGGGCGCCGGCCTGAAACAGCAGGGTGCCGTTGAGCCTGAGCACGACCCGCGCGGGATCGAAGGGCACGCCGGAATACCCTGCGGCGGAGACGATCCGCCCCCAGTTGGGATCGGCCCCATGGACGGCCGTTTTCACCAGGGGGCTGTCGGCGATGGTGCGGGCGATCTGCCGCGCGGCGTCGCGGCCGGCGGCCCCCGTGACCTCGATTCGCATGACGTGCGTGGCCCCCTCACCGTCGTCGGCCATCTCCCGAGCCAGCGACTCGCAGACCGCGTGGAGGGTGCGGCCACAGGCCTCGAGACCCGCGCCCTGCAGGGGCCCACCGCCGGCGGCACCGTTGGCCAGAAAGAGCACGGTGTCGTTCGTGCTCATGTGGCCGTCGACGCTCACGCAGTTGAAGGTCTCCTCAGCCGCGGCGGCGAGCAGCCGCTGGGCATCCTCGGGCTCGAGGGCGGCGTCGGTGATCACCACGCCGAGCATGGTGGCCAGTTTGGGGCCGATCATCGCGGCCCCCTTCGCCATCCCGAACACCGTGCAGGCGGTGCCGTCGGCGAGAAAACTGCCTCCCGCGATCTTGGGCCGGGTGTCGGTGGTCATCATTCCCCGTGCGGCAGTGACCGCCGCCTGCTCGTCGTCTCCGAGCACCGCCGCCGCCGCAGCAATACCCTGCTCGACCGTGGCCATCGGGAGAAACTCGCCAATGATACCCGTCGACATCACGAGCATGGCTTCTCCAGCGACGCCCAGTTCACGCCCGGCGACCGTCGCCATCCGGCGGGCGTCGTCGAGCCCCCGGCTGCCCGTGCAGGCGTTGGCATTTCCGGAGTTGATCACGACGCCGCGGAGGCCGCGGCCGGGCGTCCGCGAGCGGTCAAGCGCTACCGGCGCGGCATACACCAGGTTGGTGGTGTAGACACCGGCCGCCGCCGCCGGCCGGTCACTGACGACCAGCGTGACATCCTCGCGGCTGGCGTTCCGCTTGATGCCGGCATGCACGGCACCCAGGCGATAGCCGCGGGGCAGGGAGGGCACGGGATGGCGAAGGGGGGTGTCGGTCACAAACATGATCAGAGCAGGCCCATGGTTTCGGGAAGGTCGAAGAGCACGTTGAAGTTTTGGACGGCGGCACCTGCCGCACCCTTCACGAGGTTGTCGAGGCAGCTAATCAGGAGCACGCGGCCACGGACCACCCGGGCGGTGATGTCGCAGAAGTTGGTGGCGACGGTGTCTTTCGTGCCGGGCAGGTGGTCGACGATGCGAACGAACCGCTCCTTGGCATAGGCCTTGCGCAGCAGGTCCATCACCTCTCCCTCCGCCATGGCCTTCTTCGGCCGGATGTAGATCGTGGAGAGGATGCCACGGTCCATCGGAGCGAGTTGCGGCGTGAAGATCACGCTCGGCAGCACCGCGGCATGGCGGCCGATCACCTGCTCGATCTCAGGCGTGTGGCGGTGGCGGCCGACGTTGTAGGCCGACATGCTCTCGTTGCACTCCGGG
>QWQL01000114.1 GCA_003670825.1 Planctomycetota bacterium | reverse complement strand
GATGACGCCGCAGGGGTGCTCAAGCGGGCGGTGAAGTCGCTGGGAATCGCGACGACCCATACGCCCGTCGACCGGATCGCCGGGGTGATCTCACGGGCCAAGAACGACCTCCTGACTCCCGAGACCTTCGAGCCCCGGTGGGGCAAGCCCGTCGATGATCTCGCCCGGCGGGTCTGGCCGGTCTACCAGCAGATGCTCCTGCGGGCCGACTCCGTCGATTTCGACGACCTGCTGGTGCATGTTGCCAGGTTGCTTGTCGACGACGCCGAACTCCGGCGGAGTCTCGACGCTCGCTATCGGTTCATCCTCGTCGATGAATATCAAGACACCAACGCGGTGCAGTACGGCATCCTGCGGGGACTGTCGATCGACCATCCCAACCTCGCCGTCACCGGCGACCCCGACCAGGCGATCTATGGTTGGCGAGGGGCCAGCATTCGCAACATCCTGGAGTTCGAGCGGGACTACCCTGCGGCGACGGTGGTGAAACTCGAAGACAACTATCGGAGCACCGCCAATATCCTCGGCACAGCCGATCGGCTCATCGCGCACAACTCGCGGCGGAAGATCAAGCGGCTGGTCACGGCTGCGGCCCCCGGCGCGCCGGTCCGGATCGTGCTCGACGGCTCGGGGCTCGAGGAGGCGGATCGCATTGCCACCGAAATCGCCGCCGCCACTGCTGCCGGACAGCGGTCACGCCGCGACTTCGCGATCCTGTTCCGGGCCAACGCCCTGTCGCGGTCGTTCGAACTGGCGCTGCGGAGCCGGAGGATCGCCTATCAGCTCGTCCGTGGGCTGGAGTTTTTCAAACGCCGAGAGATCCGCGACGTGGTCGCCTGGCTGAGGCTGCTACGAAACCCGCGTGACGACGAGGCGCTCCTGCGGGTAGTCAACGTGCCCCCACGGGGCATCGGCCGTCAGTCGCTCGACCGGCTTGCTGCCTGGGCCGAGGATCATGCCCTGCCCCGGCTCGAGGCGGTCGCGAACGTCGCCGCGATTCCCGGCATGCCGAAGCGGGCGGCCACGTCCCTGGCCAGTTTCGCCCGGCTGCACGCAGAACTCTCGGCCGCGGCGGGCCGGGAGCCCTCGGTGGCGGCCCTACTGGAGGCGGTGCTCGACCGCACCGGCTACCGTGACATGCTGGCGGAAGAGTCGGAGGACGACGAAGACGGGCAGGATCGACTCGCCAACGTGGAGGAACTCGTCACGGCGGCGCGGCAGTTCGACGACTCCTTTGCGGCCGGCGATCCGGGCCGCGACGTCGATGTCGATGCCCTCGGGGGATTTCTCGAGACCACGGCGTTGGTTGCCGACGCCGACGCCTGGGACGCCGCCTCCGATCGGGTCGCCCTGATGACGTTCCACGCCGCGAAGGGACTCGAATTTCCGGTCGTCTATCTGGTGGCCATGGAGGATGGAATCCTACCGCACGAGCGGAGCCTCGATCGGCCTGATCAGCTCGAGGAAGAGCGGCGACTGGTGTTCGTGGGGATCACCCGAGGTCGGGAGGAGGTGCATGCCAGTTGCGCGCGGATGCGCGACTACCGCGGCACGCGGCGGATCTCGGCACCGAGCTTGTTTCTCACCGAGATGCAGGGTTCCGAGACGGTGGTGGTGGGCACCGAGGCCCCGGCCGAGCGCACCAGCTTTGATCCGTTTGGAGATGCCGCGCGGCGGCAGGGAGACGATTTCGATGACCTGGTTCAGGATCGCCCCGCCGGCGACCGGGAGCCCACCCGCCGCGTCACCCGTGGGGACGGGCTGACCATGGAACTGGATGATTCCCAGGACGAGTTCACGGCCTCCCCACCGCCCAAGCCCCGCCGCCGCTTTGACTCCGCAATCGAACGAGCGACCGACCTCGCGCTCCGGCTCGCCGGGACCGCCCCACCCCAGAGAACGTACGAGAAGGGGCAGCGGGTACGGCATGCGGACTACGGCGAGGGAGTGCTCACCGGCATCAGCGGCTCAGGGCCGCGGTCGGTTGGAATCGTGATCTTCGACGGCCCGGCCGGCACAAGGAAGTTCGTTCTCAGCCACAACGCCCTCGACGTCGTCGCGGAATAACACGTCACCCGGCGGGTGATCACGCCATCGCGGCGTGGGCCCGCCACCACTCCACGGTGGTCTTCAGGCCGGTCTCAAACTCCTGCGTGGGCGACCAGCCCAGGAGCGACTTGGCCCGGGAGATGTCGAGGCCGCGGCGCGGCTGCCCGTCGGGCTTCGACGCATCCCACGCGATCCGTCCCGGATAGTCACAGGCCACGGCGATCATTCCGACCAGGTCGCGAATCGCGATCTCGATCCCGCCGCCGAGGTTGATCGGCACCGGTTCGTCCATCACTTCCGCAGCCCGCACAATTCCTTCGGCGGCGTCGTCCACGTAGAGAAACTCCCGGGTCGCCGCCCCGGTGCCCCAGCAGACCACCTCGGGTGCCGAGGCGAGCCGCGCCTCCTCGCATTTGCGGATCAGCGCGGGAATCACATGGCTCGACGCCGGGTTGAAGTTGTCGCCGGGGCCGTAGAGGTTGACCGGCACCGTGACGGCGCTGGCAAGGCCGTACTCGCGGCGATAGCCATCGAGCATCACGAAGATCGCCTTCTTGGCGACGCCGTAGGGGGCGTTGGTCTCCTCGGGATAGCCATTCCAGATGTCTTCCTCGTGAAAGGGCACCGGACAGTGTTTCGGGTAAGCGCAGACCGTACCTGTGTGCACGAACTTCCGTAGCGAGCGGCGGCGGGCGTGCTCCACGAGGTGCAGCCCCATCGCCATGTTGGCGTAGAAGAAACGGCCGGGGTGGGCCATGTTCGCGCCGATACCCCCGACTTCGGCGGCCAGGTGGATCACCACGTCGGGCCGGGCGGTGTCGTAGAGCCTCTCCACGTCGGCCTCGATCGTGAGGTCAAAATCACGGCGGCGGGGCACGACGATCTGGTCCTCGGGCACGCCCCGCTCACGGAGCACCCGCCTGACGACCCGGCCGAGGAAGCCGGCACCGCCGGTGACCACGATTCGCTGGCTGGAAAGGTCGAGCATGACTGGAGAGCGAGACCCGCTGGCCTCAGCGGTTGGGGAGGCCGGTATCGTGCCCGGCGGCGATCAGCACCTGCTCCTTGCGCGCCAGGTCGAGGTCGGAGTCGACCATCAGGTCGATCAGGCCGTCGAACGACACCCGCGGCTCCCAGCCAAGCCGGCGCCGCGCCTTCTGCGACGTCCCCAGCAGCAGTTCGACCTCTGCCGGCCGGAAGTACCGCGGGTCGATCGCAACGAAGTCGCGGTAATCCATGTCGAGCCGAGCAAACACCTTCTCGCAGAACTCGCTGACCGAATGCGTTTCGTCGGTGGAGATCACGTAGTCGTCGGGTTCGTCCTGCTGGAGCATCAGCCACATCGCCTCGACGTAGTCGCCGGCGAAGCCCCAGTCACGCTTGGCATCGAGGTTACCGAGGAAGAGCTTCTTCTGCAGGCCCAGTTTGATCCGGGTGGCCGCTCGCGTGATCTTTCGGGTCACGAACGTCTCGCCGCGTCGCGGGCTCTCGTGATTGAAGAGGATCCCACACGAGCCGTGAATGCCATAGCTTTCGCGGTAGTTGATGGTAATCCAATGGGCGTAGAGCTTTGCGACGCCGTAGGGGCTGCGCGGATAAAAGGGGGTGGTTTCGGACTGCGGGATCTCGACGACCTTGCCGTACATCTCCGAACTCGACGCCTGATAGAACCGGATCTGCGAGCCGCCCGCATCTTGAAAGTCGCGGATCGCCTCGAGCAGTCGCAGCGTGCCGACGGCTGTCACGTCGGCGGTGTAGGTGGGCTGATCGAAGCTCACCCGCACGTGACTCTGGGCCGCGAGGTTGTAGACCTCCGTGGGGCTGATTTCGCGGATCAGCCTCGACAGGCCGTTGCCGTCGGCCATGTCGCCGTGATGGAGGACGAGCGGCCGCTCCACCTCGTGGATGTCACGATAGAGGTGCTCGATCCGCTGCGTGCCGAACGTGCTCGACCGCCGCACGAGCCCGTGCACCTCGTAGCCCTTGTCGAGCAGGAGTTCCGCGAGGTACGAACCGTCTTGCCCGGTGATACCCGTGATCAACGCCCGCTTCGAGTTCATCGACACGTCACTTGCTCCTGGTTGGCCCTCCGCTCCCTGCGAGCGTGTCGTCGTACGACCCGTCGGAGGATACCCGATCGGGGCCGCCTCAGAAACCGTTGCCGGTGCGGCGGGCGTCGCGGCCGGTGCTCAGCGGGCCGCCGTGTCGGCCGGTTTCACGTCGTCCTCGGCGGATTCTCCGCCCGGCGGCGTGGCACCGCCCCTCACGGCCGAGTCGAACGCGGGCAGGAGCGTGGAGAGAAAGTCTTCGCACTCCACCATCGCCTGGGCGCTGGTGAGTCGGGTCTCATCGACGATCGCATAGAGTTTGTAGACGGCAGGTTCCCCGACCAGGGCGATGCGGGCGATGTGCGGGGCGATCCACGTCCGGGCGGCGGCGACGTTTTCCTCGTTGATGCTGGCCTCGTCGCGGATGCCGTAGGTCCAGAAAATCCGCAGGGTCTGGCCGGTTTTTCGGAAGGTGCCGGTGAAGGTCTCGGCCTCCCGGCCGTCCGACAGCGGTACCTTCTGCCGGTGCTCTGCCTCACCGATTTCGAAGCCGGCGCCCGGATAGCACCGGTCTGGAGTGTGTCCGGAAGCATCGTGAGGACGGGCGCAGACCACGAATGCCGAAACCCGGGCCTTGGTCCGCGAGTTTCGATAGAGCCGGGATATGTGCCCCACCGCACCGGCCCGCTCCAACTCCTTGGGATCGCCCTCCAGTTCGCGCTCTAGCTCCCAAGACCCAAACTTTTCGGGAAAGCTGGCCTCCAGCAACGTGGCCGCGGCGTCGAGGTCCTTGCTGACGCTCTTGTCTTTCCACCGCTCAGTCAGATAGCCCTGCGCGGCAGTGACGCCCACCACGAGCAGTGCCGCGCCTGCCAGCGTCATCAGGCCGGATGAAGAACCCTTCATGAACCATCCTCCCTTTGTCGCGACCGCAGCCGTGACGGTCAGGCCGGGATCGGCGACGCGTAGAGCCGCCGACGATTGGAGTCGGAGACGCCGTTGACCACCGTACCGAGCACGCGGATGCCAACCGAACGAAGCCGGTCGACAGCACTGGTGACCTGCGGCATGCGGCTCACGTCCCGCATCGTGGCCACGATCGCGAGGTCGCTCAACTGGCCGAGCAGGAGCACGTCGGCGAAGGCGAGCACCGGTCCGGCGTCGATCACCACGTGGTCGAAGGAGTCGCGGAGACTCTTGAGGAGCGCGGCCGTCTCCGGACGAGACAGGGCGGTGATTGCCGCGTAATCGCAGACGCCGCCGGTAATAGCGAACAGCCCGTCGATGGCAGTGGGCTGCACCGCCTCGTCGGGCGAAATCTCGCCACGGAGCAGCTCAGGCAGGCCCGCCCGCAGGTCCAGGCCGAGGGCGAGGTGGGCATTGGGGTGTCGCAGGTCGCCGTCGAGCAGGAGCGTTCGCTTGCCTGACCGGGCGAGGCTTGCCGCAAGCTGTGCGGCAAACGTCGTCTTGCCCTCATGCTCCACGGCACTGGTCACCAGGATCACCTTCGGCGCTTCGCGGCCAGTCTGGCTGATCACCGCCCGAATGCCATCGACGCACTCGGCGACGTGCCCGTCGTTGGCCCGCTTTCGCGACCGGGAGATCTGCGGCACGGTGCCGATGACCCGCAGGCCGACCCGCTGTGAGACCTCTTCGGGAATGCTGACGCGGTCGCGAAGGTACTCAAACAGCACCACCGACCCGCCCCCCAGCACGAGCCCGCCCAGGGCCGCCAGCGCTGAGAGCATGGAGCGGAACAGCTCGTCGCTCCCCTCGGGCACGCTCGCCTCCTCGATCAACTCGACACGGTTGGGCATGTTGACGTCGATCTCGGTCGCATTGAGTTGCACGCCCATCTGGTCGGTGACCTTCATGAGCTGCTCGATCTCCTGCTTGCGGGCCATGAGATCCGCATTCGCAGCACCCAGGGTTTTGACCTCACTGGCTACCTTGTCGAAATCCTTGGTGGTCTGCTCGAGCTGCTGGGCGAGAATCTCACGCCGCATCCGCAGCACCACCGGGCTCTCGGCCGCAGCGCCCGTGCGCCGATTCGTGGAATCCATCGCCAGTTGCCCCACGATCTGAGGCCGGAGCTCCTCCTTGCGGTCTTCGAGCCGCCTCATCATGGCATCCCGCATCGCCTCGAGCCGTTTCACGGCAGGGTCGTTGCCGCCACGAGCACTCCGCTCGGCCTGATAGGCCATCGACTCCTCGATGGCAGAGAGCCGCTCGCGAAACTCGGCGAACTGTGGGTCACGAAGAAGCATGGCGTCGACCGTCTCCTCGGGTACCGACTGCTCGAGGGAAATCTCACCCCGGTCCTTGGCGTCCATGATCGCCAGTTCGGCGTCGATGAGCGTCAGGTCGCGCTGGGTCTGGTTGAGTTGGGCACGAAGCGTGCTGAGATGGTCGAG
>QWQL01000221.1 GCA_003670825.1 Planctomycetota bacterium | reverse complement strand
TGTTGGCAGTGAACAGCCCCGCGGCCGACTTGACCAGCGAGTTAGCGGTGAGCGTGCCGCCGTCAAGGCTGACAGTGCCCGTGGCGTTGCTCACCGTGGTGGTGTCGGCGGCGACTCCGGCCGCGTCGACCGTGATCGCGGCCGCCGAGGCGATCGTGGCGTTGTCGCCCGGGTCGAACGTGTAGCCGGTGCCCGCCGCCTGCCAGTTGACGCTGGAGTAGTTCCAGGAGTTGTTGGCCGAGCCGGTCCAGGTGAGGTTGTACTGCGTGCCGGACACTCCCAGTAGAAACGCGGACCCGCTCTGGGTAAACGAATAGGTGCTGCGGCCGACGGTGCCCGTCGACCCGAGCGCGACCGTCTGGTTACCCAGCAGCGAGCCGGTCGCCGCGATCCCGCCCGTGTTGAAGATGCTGCTGCCGGAGAGGAGCGAATAGGTGGAGCCCTTGGCGGCAATGCCCGACAGCGAGAGCAGGTTGCCGGTGCCGGAGATGGTCACCGGACCACTGGCTGTGATCATGCTGCCGACCACGAGGTCGATCTGGGCGTTGCCTCCCATCGTCACCGAGGCCACTCGGTTCACGAACCCGCTGGTGCCCGTATCGGAGAGCGTCGCGAGCGAACCGGCCGAACCGGCCACCGTGAAGGCCCCGGAGTAGTTGCTGCCGCCGCCGAAGTCGGGCGACGTTAGGCGGCCTCCGGGCCCGACGGCGATCGTGCCCTGGCTGCCGACGGGGCCGCTCGCCGAGCCGAGCACGCTCAGCGTCGCATCCGAGGCGACCCAGATGCCGCCGCCGGCATTCAAGACGCTCGCCGCGCCCAGCGTCATCCCGCCCTCGTCGACGAAGGTTGCCCCCGTGTTGGTCGCGTTTGTCAGCGTCAAGTTGCCGAACCCGACTTTCCGGAGGTTGCCTGAGCCCGTCACGCTGCCGGTGACCGTGATGTCGCCCAGGCCGCCGATGCCCGAAGAACCCGCAGAGAGGGCCACGCTCCCGCTCCAGCTGGCCGCGGTCGTGCTGCTGTTGACCAACGCGACGCCGAAATCGACGGCGTCGGCCGTGGTGCCGTCCATCGAGAGAGTCTCATCGACGACCGCCTGACCGTTGAGGTCGAGGGTGCCCCCTGAGAAGAGGGGTGAACTGAGGGTCGTGCCCGCGGCCGCGGTGCCGAGCGCCTGGGCATTGCCGATCTTCAGCGTGCCACCGGTGATCTGCGTGACGCCGTTGTAGGTGTTGGCGCCGTTCAGGTAGAGCGTGCCGGTCTGATCGGCGAAGTCGGCGTTCTTGATAATGCCGAACTGAAACGATCCGCCGCCAAACACCTGGCCGTTGACAACGATGTCGCCCGCCCCCTGAAACTGCGCGCTGCGGCCCTTGGTCGACGTGCTGGCAAGGTCGAGCATGCCGTTGACGACGACGGTGGCGTTCCGATCGGCCTGGAGAGTCTTGTTGGCCGAGCCGCCGAGGGTGCTGTTGCCGGCGATCTCAAGCGTGGCCTGCCCGGTTCCCGAGGTCTTCACCCGAAGGATTGAGCCCATGGCCATCGAGGCCATCGAATACGTGCCGGGATTCACGAGGTCGAGCGTCGAGGAGCTGTTACTACTGCTCCACGCGAGCGGGACGTTCGGCAGAGCTGCCGGATTCGCCATCTGTACGGTGCCGGCAAGAATGTTCAGCGTACCAGCGAAACTGTTGTTGCCCGACAGCGAGACCGTGTTCTCGCCGTACTTGGTCAGCCCGCCAGAACCGCCTACGCCACCGGTGATCGAGATGTTGCCGACGCCGCCGATGCCAGTTGCCGCCGAGCCGAGCGTCACCGAACCGCCCCACGAGGCGGTCGCGGTCGTGCTACTGTTCGTCAGTGCTCCAGCGCCCGCGACGCCGGTGCCCGAAAGCGTCAGCGCCTCAGCGGCGACCGACTGCCCGTTGAGATCGAGCACGGCCCCAGTGCTCACCGCTGTGCTGCCGTCGGCCGTGCCGAGCGCCGACCCACTCCCAAGCATCAGCGTGCCGGCCGTCACGGACGTGCTACCCGCGTATGAGTTGTTGCCAGAGAGCGTGGCTGTGCCTGCTGCCCCCTTCGTCACCGAGCCCGCGCCGGAGATCGCCCCAGCGATCGTTTGGGCGGCCGTGCCGGAGAGGTCGAGAGTGCCTTCGTTGGCAATGCCGCTTGTGAAACTTCCGGAGCCGAGCGCGCCGGCGCCTGCGACCCGGAGTGTGCTTCCGGCGCCGATCGAGAGACGGCCGTCGTACGAACTGGCAGATGTCAGCGACAGCGTGCTGCCGCCGGTGTAGGCAAGGCTGCCGGTGCCCGATATGGCCGCGAGGGTCTGCGACCCCGACGAGGCGATGACGAGCGCCGCGTTGTTGGCAATCGTGGTTGCCGTGAGCGACCCGGTGCCACTCACGGTCGTGACGCCGCCGCTCAGCGTGACGTTGCCGCCGCTCAGGGCGTTGTCGAATGAGAACGCGCCGGCCCCCGACTTGACCAAACTGGTGGCCGTCACCGAGCCGCCGGTCAGCGAGGCGGTGCCCGAGGCGTTGCTCACCGTGAACGCGTCGGTGACCACGCCCTCGGGGCGGACCGTGATCGCGGCGGCCGACGTGATCCGGGCGTTGTCGCCGGAGCCGAAGTAGGTGCTGCCCGAGCCGGCCGTCCAGTTGTTCGTCGTGTAGTCCCAGGTGCTGTCGGTCGCCCCTGTCCACGTCAGCGTGACCTGGGAGCCGGTGGTGACCAGGTTCAAGGCGTTGGCCGTGCTCGTGAAGGCGTAGGTCGTGCGGCCGACGGTGACGGAACTGCCGAGGGCGATCGTCAGGTTGCCAACCGCCGCACCGGTGACCGACACAACGCCCGTGTTCGCGAGGCTCGCTCCCTGCAGCAGCGTGTAGGTGTTGCCTGCGGCGGCGACGCCGGTAAGCGAGAAGAGGTTGTCGGCCCCCGACAGGGTCACGGCCCCCGAGGAGTTGATCATGCTGGCCACCGGCATCGCGATCGTCGCGCTGCCCGCCATACCAACGGGCCCGAGGTTCAGCGTGCCGCTGGAGAGGCCGTTGGTGAACGTGGCCGTGGTGCCGCTAACACCGGCGATCGAGAGCGTGCCGGCACCGAGCGAGCTGGCCGTCAGGTTGCCGCCGGGGCCGATCGAGACGGTACCGCTATTGGCGATGCTGCTGTTCACGGCGGCGAGCACGTTGAGCGTGCCGGCGGCACCGACGGTAGCGCCACCGGCGGGGATCGCCCCAGACGAGGTCACGCGGACCGTGCCGGCGGAGACATTGAGGCTCGTGAACGAGTTGGTGCCGCCGAGTTCGATCGCACCGGGGCCGTTGGTGGTGAGCGCGTAGGCCCCCGTGATGGGAGTGTTGACGATCAGCGAGTACGCGGTGCTGTTGTTCGTCCAGGTCTGGCTCGTGCCGAGAATGATGCCGGCCGCGCCCGCGGTGTTTGAGGGGTTGCGGATGAACCGCGTGTCGCCGGTGACGTTGCTGTTGATCAGGATGCCGGTTCCAGAGCCAATGGAGTTGGTGGCCGATGCCCTGATCGTCACCGACATGACGTTGGCATTGCCTACGGCGTTCTGGAACGTGTAGCCGCTCGTTCCCGAGGCGTTGAAGATCAAGGCTCCGATGGTGGGCTGGTTCGACGTGCTGGCACTGTTGCCGATCGTGACCGTGCCGGCGTTGGTGGTGTTGTCTGGTGCAGGGCCGAAGCCGAACTGGAACGAACTGGTCGTGCCGACGCCGCTGGCAAGATAGAAGGTTGTCGACGTCGTCCCCGATGAGGAGGTTGACCAGGTCGTGCCGCTGGTACTCTGACGAAAGGTGCCGCCCCCGTCGCCATTGGCGGTGGTGCCGTTGATATCCCAGTAGTAGTCGGCGGCGCTCGCGAGCCCGGTTGACATCGCGAGCATCAGGCCGCAGCACCGGGCCAGCGTATGAAACGACATCTTTGCTCCCTCCCCACATCCGATTCCTTCGCCACGGCACCGCGCGCCGCTGGCACCCGCAACGAGTGTAGACGCGGCCTCTGACTCCGCACAACGCGTTGGTCGCGGATTACGCGGGTGAATGAAACGTCGTCACAATACGCATTCACGACGCGCGCGGCGGTGTCGGAATATTCGCATAAACGCGCGAAAATCGCTGACGATCAGGTTGCTCCACGGTGCGCGTGTGAAGTATCTTTGAAGAAGGGAGGGGCAAACCTGTGCGGCCTTCGCCTTCTCGCGCACAAGCTTTGGCCCGAGGTCGCCACCGCTGTCCGATGCCTGAGGAGAGTCCGATGCTCACCACCCGCCAGTTGCCACGTCGCGGTTTTACGCTGGTCGAACTACTGGTGGTGATCGCGATCATCGCCACGCTCATCGGCCTGCTGCTGCCGGCCGTGCAGACGGCCCGCGAGGCGGCCCGCCGCAGCGCCTGCTCCAACAACCTGCGGCAGTTGGGGCTTGGTCTCACAAACTTTGAGAACGCCCGTAAGCGGCTGCCGGCCGGCCATAAGTACTCGGGCAAGGCGGGCGACGCCGCCTGGGGTTGGGCGGTGTTCATCTTCCCCTTCATGGAGGCTGGTAGCACCTACGACGCCCTCAACCCCACGAGCACAACGCTGCTCACGGCCTGCAACTTGCTCAAGAGCGGTGGCGGCGGTGCGGCGTCAGCGGCGTTGAAGTCGGGAGTGGCTTCGCATCGCTGCCCATCGGACTCGACTCCCGAGACGAATAACCTCGCCGACTTCGGTGGCACGAGCGGCGGCGGAGCGATCCTCGCCTGCGAGACCGGCAGCGATCCGGCGCTCGGCACGTCGAACTATGTGGCCTCATCCGGCAACAATCCGCCTCACGAGAACTGCGGCTGGGACAATGCCGACGCCGGGACCTGCAAGTCTGACGGCACCGATCCGCCCGACGGCGCGTTTCTCGGCCGCGACACGGTACTCGGCCTGAAGTTCAAGGACATCCCAGACGGTCTGTCAAAGACCATTTTCCTTGGCGAACGGTGCGGCGGCGACACGTTCACGAACTTTAGCGCGGCGCCCTCCGGCAAGGGGTCGTTTGCAGGCGTCTGGGCGGGCAATGGCCGGCCGGGCTCAGGCACATCGGTGAGGGGCGCCGGACGGTGCTACGGCAGGATGATCAGCCTGCCGATCAATGACTTCCTCAGCGTCAACAATGGCAAGTCCTACAACAGCTTTCACCGCAGCGGGGCCAACTTCCTGCTCGGCGACGCCTCGGTGATGTTCATCTCCGAGAACTGCGATTTCTCAATCCTTCAGAAGATGGCGAAACGCGACGAAGGACTGGTGGGCAACACCGCGACGTACGGTTCGGCGACGACGCCGGTCATCGATCCCTCGATCCCGTCGATGCCGCAGTGAGCCCCAAAACTGGTTTCCGGCGGCGTTCTGCAGACTCACCTCCCACGATCCAGGAATGCACACCGATGCGATCACGCCTTGCCCCCGTGGCCTCGGTCCTCGCTGCGTGCCTTCTGCTGACGGGCTGTCAGCGGATCGCCAATGTCTCCGGGACCGTGCGAGTGGATGGCAAGCCTGCCAAGGGCCTGATCGTGGTCTTTGATCCGCAGGCGACGGATGCTCCGCGGGGTGTCGCCACGACGGAAGGCGACGGCCGCTACACGGTCCGCCGGCTGGGGCCGGGGGCCAAGTCGGGCGTGCCGATTGGATCCTACGCCGTGAAGGTGATGGCCGACGCCGACAATCCCGCTTCCCCGAAGGTGCCCGCCTCCTATGCCAGCGGCTCGGCGTTGTCGTTCGAGGTGAAGGGGGGCGGCAACACGTTCGACATCGACATCTCGAACAAGTAGCGGCGACCAAGGGGCGGCGGATTCGCCGGACGATGGTTTTGCGGATGTTTCTTTCTTGCGCGGAGCATTCCGATGGGGTCTTGTCTTCGGCGTCGCGGGTTTACGCTGGTGGAACTCTTGGTGGTGATCGCGATCATCGCCACGCTGATCGGCCTGCTCCTGCCGGCCGTGCAGACGGCCCGCGAGGCGGCCCGCCGCATCGCCTGCTCCAACAACCTCAAGCAGATCGGGCTGGCGGTTCTCACGCACGAGAGTTCGAAGAGGCGGCTGCCGTCCGGTCATCAGCACACCACCAACCTGGGCGGCCAGGCGGATTGTTGCTGGGGCTGGGGCGTGTTCATCATGCCGTATGCGGAACTTGGCTCGCTCTACAACACGCTCTCCCCATCGACGAACGCCCTCACCACCGCCGTCAACATGTTGAAGTCCGGCGGTTCAACCGTCGGCGCGGCGCTTCAGACGAAGGTGTCGATGTATCGTTGTCCGTCGGATATCACGGAGGACCTCAACAAGCTTTGCGATTTCGGCAGCGCGTCGAACATCTACCTGGCTTGTGCAACGGGGTCCGATCCAGCGCTGGCGACCAGCAACTACGTGGCCAGTTGCGGCGATTACAGCCCGAGCACGACGACCAGCCCGTCGGCGGCGGTTCCCGGGCCCGATACCGATGGCGACGCCGGTGGAGCACTCTTTGGCTGGCC
>QWQL01000217.1 GCA_003670825.1 Planctomycetota bacterium | reverse complement strand
CCATCCCGCACCCGGCCACGGTGCCGAGCCCGGCGGGCAGGATGATCTCCGGCCAGGCCAGAAAGATCGCCAGTGGCAGCCGAATTGCCGCCAGCCCGAAGAGGTTCACCAGCAGCGGCGGCCGCGTGGCACCCACGAACCCTCGGCCGGCTCCCGCCGAACCGCTGAAGGGAGCCGACTCATTCCGCGGGGCGGGAATCAGGCGAAGAGTTCCTTGATCACCTTGCCCGAGTTCGCGATCTGCATCGGCCGCCCGTTCTTGGCGGTGAAGGTGGTCTCCAGCGAGACGCCGAGCGACTTGAGCACGCTCGCCATCAGATCCTGCGAGGAATAGGCCTCCGAAACCACTTCCTTGCCGTCGGAGCTGGTTTCCCCAACCACCACGCCCCGCTTGAAGCCGCCACCACCCACGACCACGCTCCAGCTGCGAGCCCAGTGATCCCGTCCGCCGCCGCCGTTGATGTTCGGCGTCCGGCTGAACTCGCCCATCCACATCACGACGGTGTCGTCGAGCATGCCGCGGTCGGCCAGATCCTCCACCAAGGCACTCATCGCCTTGTCCAGTTCGGGGAGCTTCTGGTTTTGGAGCGTTGGGAAGATGTTGGCGTGGTTGTCCCAGCCCCCGAGATCCACCTCGACGAATGGCACACCCATTTCGACGAGCCGACGGGCCATCAGGCAGCCGCGTCCGAAGCCGGTCTTGCCATACCGCTCCTGGGCTTCGGCCGGCTCCTTCATCACCTTGAAGGCTTCCATCTGCGGACTGGTCATCAACTTGACCGTCTTGTCGAGCACCTTCGCATGATCGTCGGCCGAGGCTCCGCGGCGTTCGCCGATGAATCGCTTCTCGATCGTGGCGAGCATCTCCATTCGCTGCGCGAGCCGCGCCGGATCGACCCCCATGTCCAGGTTACGGACGTTGCCATTGGAGTCCACCACGAACGGTGCCCACGTCATCCCCAGAAATCCCGGGCCGACGCTTCCGCTTCCCACCGAAACGAACGGCGGGATCTCCAGGCCGGGAACCTGGTCGGCCAGCTCATGCGCGATCACGGCGCCGTAACTGGGATGCTCCACGTTTGGATTGGGCACGTAGCCGGTGTGCATGTAGTAGCGGCCCCGCATGTGATCCGCTTCGCGGGTGCTCATTGAGCGAACGACCGCCATGTGGTGCATCTGCTTGGCCATCAGCGGCATGTGCTCGCAGACAGTGACGCCGTCGGCACTCGTCGAGATGGGCTTGAACGGCCCGCCGGTCGGGGCGCCCGGCTTGAGGTCCCAGATGTCCATGCTGCTCGGCCCACCCCCCATCCAGAGCATGATCGCGGCCTTGTGCCGCTTCTTCATGTCGGTGGCGTTGGCGAGGATCGAATTGGTAAACGCCGTGGCCGGAGACACGAGCGCCGCCGCGCCAGCCAGGTGATTGATGAAATGCCGGCGGCTCATGCCGGCGGGAAGTTCGATCGAGCAAGACATGGCTCAGTTCCCCTGATGGCGATGATTCAACGGGTGCCAGAACAGCGTTTGAAAGGATGGACGAACGCCCTGCGGAGCTCTCTGGAGGATCTACCTGCATATCTCTCTGGAGTATCGCCCGTTTCCGACCCGGCTGCCAGTTCGAGGCATGCTCAGTGCTTGATGATGAATTCGTTTGAGTTGAGGACCGCCCACCATACATCCTGGAGGGCGGTGATGACGTCTCCCTTCCGGGCCGCCACCATCTGGTTGGCGACCGTCAGCTCCGCCCGAGCCGGTTTCCTCGCCAGGGCCGCCATGTAGAGCGTCTCAATCTTGGCGGCATTGCTCATCGAGCTCGAGGCCACTCGATCCAGAAATCCCCCCTGCCCCGTGCCGGTAGCATTCTTGATCATGTCGCCGTTGAACATCATCAGCACCTGTGGGATCGATCCGTTGAACGTGGTCGCGTCGTCTCCCTCGTCCGTGCCGAAGGCGATCACGAACTGCGACAGCCAGGTATCTTTTTTCTTCGCCGCTTCCTCGCCACGAGCGGCCCGGTCCGCCTCCGTGGCGGTGAGCAGCGATTCGTAGAGTTCCTCGGCCTGCATCTGCCTCAGGTAAAAGTGCGTGAACTTGGGCCGTTCGCCCAGCGATGGATCATCGTTCTTGTTGGCGGCCGTCGACCTGCTCGAGAGCGCGTAGGGATGCGAGAGCACGAGCCAGCGGGCCAGTTCCTTGAGATCGAAGCTGGTCTCTCGAAATCGTTCGGCCAAGCCTTCGAGGAGTTCGGGGTGCGACGGCGGGTTGTGCTCGCCGAGGTCGTCGATGGGCTTGGTAAAGCCATGGCCGAGAAAGTGACCCCACGTCCGGTTCACGATCGCCTGCGGAAAGGAGGGGCTCGCCTTGATCAGTGCCGCCAGTTGCTCGCGGCGGTGGACACCGTACGCCGTGCCGTCGTCCATCACGGCCGGAAGGTAGCCACTCTTGGAGATTTCGGTGCCGTCGACGAACACGGGGTAGGCCACTTTCATGAGGCCGTTCCGGAGCTCGTAATACAACTCCGCCTCCTCCGGATTGCCCCCTTCGCCGGCGAAATCCTCGTCGACGAGCTCGACCCACTGCACGTCGTCGGTCCCGCCACGCTTCCGCAGGGCTCGTGTCTGCCGGAAGAACGCGTTGAGTTCCCAGAACTGGTTTTGCTTACCCTTGTTGAACGGATGGTTGTGGCACTGCGTGCACTGCACCTGAAGCCCGAGAAAAATCTGCGCGGTCTTGGCGGTCGCCTGCACACCGTTCTCGACGCCCATCTCCTCCATCTTGCCGCTCAGGAAGTTGGTCGCCCCGTTGAACCCTTCAAGTTCTCTGCGGTTGGCGTTCACACCGGCCGCGGTAACCAGTTCCTCCATGAAGCGGTCATAGGGCATGTTTTTCGAGAAGGCACGGCGGAGGTACTGCCGCATGCCAGACCGATTCACCCGCTCGTTGGTCACGTCGCGGCCAATCAGCACCGTGGTCCAGACGTCGGTCCAGTGCCGCGCGTACTCATCCACGTGATCATCGCCCAACAGCTGCGAGACGAGTTCTGCCTTCTTGGTCGGCGAGGTGTCGGCGAGAAACGACCGCAGTTCGTCGATGCTGGGAATGCGGCCAATGAGGTCGAGGTGCACTCGGCGGCACCACTCCCCATCGGTCGCGGCCGGCGACGGCAAGAGGCAAGACTCGTCCCAGCCCTTGGCCACCTGCTCGTTGATATACTTGACCTGGGGAATGCCGTAATGCTCGGCCGGATCGTAAGCAGTTGCACGGCCCGCGGCCGCTACCATGCCAATCATGCCAGCGACGCCAAGCAGCACGCGTCCGCAGGAGATCCTTCGCACGCCATCCCGCACGCCATCCCGCATGGGGGCACCCTCCCGAATCACCGCCCGGTGGTCTCTAAGTGATTCTATCCGCCACCGGTTCCGAAAACGAGTTTCGGTGGGCGAAGGGCTGCGGAATCAGGCCGGTCACCGCCGTCAGGAAGCGACCGGTTTGACCCCATCCACGCGAGGCTTTTGCGACCTTTCGGCACCAGCATCCTGACCGACAAACTCAAGAATGGCCCGCGGCCCGGCGTCTCCCAGCCGCGGCGTGGCAAGCTTCAAAATCCGCGTGTATCCGCCCGGGCGATCGACAAATCGCGGGGCGACCTCCTCAAACACGATTCGGGCGGCCTTCTTGTCCCCGAGGAGTTGAATCACCCGGCGACGGGCCTTGACAGCCGGAGCCATCGCCCGCGCCCAGTCTTGCCACTGATCGCTCGTTCGCCACTGCTTCCAGGCGGCAGAATCCCGCTCGGCAGACGTGCCGAACTGTCTCGCGAGGCCAGCCGCGGTCAGTCCGTGCTTGGCGATCGTGACACATCGCTCCACGAGCGGCCGCACCTCCTTGGCCTTGGCCAGCGTGGTGATGATGCGGCCCGGCACCTTTGCCGCGCCAGGCTCGTCGGCATCGACCTTCTTCGAGGTCAGCATCAATGCAGAGGCAAGGTTCCGCAGTAGCGCACGCTGGTGGGAGGGGCTGCGGCCTAAGACTCGGCCTTTGCGACGGTGACGCATAAGTAAGTTCCTTCGATAGTCTGGAGTCGCGTACGTTGATCAGGAGGTGACGCCCGCCGGCACGTCCATGCCGAGTTGCAGGCCGTTTTCACGGAGCTTTTCCTCGATCTCCTGCAGCGTGGTTTCGCCGAAGTTTCGCACTTCGAGGAGTTCATCACGAGACCGGGCCACGAGATCACGAAGCGTCTCGATCCCAGCCTCGTGCAGGCAGTTGTTGGCACGCAACGACAACCGGAGATCCGATACCAGCATGCTGAGTCGACTCTCCAGCGGAGCCTCGACCGCAAATACGCTCGCGGCACCCGGTAGCGGAACGCCAAGCCCTGGCTTCGTGTAACCGACGAACGGATTGAGATGCTTCCGTAGGATCTTTGCCGCCTCGACCAACGCCATCTCTGGCGTGACGGTCCCGTTGGTCCAAATTTCCATCGTGAGTTTGTCGTAGTTGGTCTTCTGGCCAACACGGGTCTCTTCGACCTCATACTTCACCCGGGTGACCGGGCTGAACACAGCGTCCACGGGAATAATGCCGATTTCCTGCGATGCCTGGCTCTGCTCACTGGCCGGCACGTAACCGCGGCCATTCTCGATCACCATCTCGAGTTCAAACGGCACGTCGTCAGTCAGATTCGCCAGCACGAGATCCTTATTGACAACCTCGACCGCTTCGTCCGTCTGGATGTCGGCTCCGGTCACCGGGCCGCGGGTGCTCTTTTCTATCCGCACCACGCGGGTGGAATCACTGTGGTTCTTGACCACGAGACTCTTCACCGCGAGCACGATGTCGGCGGCATCCTCGAGAACACCCTTGATCGTCGTGAACTCATGGAGCGAGCCGGCGAGTTTGATCTGCGTGACCGCGCTGCCTTCAAGGCTGGAGAGCAGCACGCGGCGCAGGCTATTGCCGACCGTTGTCCCGAAGCCCCGCTCGAACGGTTCGGCAGTGAACTTGCCGTACGTCGAAGTCAGGGTCTTGGGGTCGGCCGTGACGGCACCAGGGAGTTCCAGACCACGCCAGCGGATATGCATGCGACACTCCTTGAAGAATCACTTAGAACAAAGTTCGATGATGAGATTGGCCTGGACCGGGATCGAAACGTCTTCGGCCAGGGGCAACCGGTCGACCCGGCCCTCGGGAATCGCCCCCTCGCCACGCGAGAGAAAATCGGGAACATCCCGCCGAAAGTCCGCCAGTGCGGTATGAACCAACTGCAGGCTCTTGGAACGGTTTTTTACCCGCACGAGGTCGCCCGCCTTGACGAGATAACTCGGCACGTCGACCCGCCGTCCGTTGATCGTGATGTGGCCATGCATCACCACCTGGCGGGCTGCGGCCCGGGACGGGGCGAAACCGAGGCGGTGGATCACGTTATCGAGCCGCCGCTCAAGCAGCGCCATCAACGTCTCGCCGGTGTTGCCCTTGCCGCGGGCAGCGCGAGAGAAATAGGTGCGAAACTGCCGCTCCAGCACCCCGTAGTAGTGCTTGACCTTCTGCTTCTCCCGCAGGTGGATGCCGTAGTCGGTCGGCTTGGGCCGCCGCTTCTGCACCATGCCCGGGGGCGTGGGCCGACGCTCGATCGCACACTTCGGCGTGTCGCAGCGACTTCCCTTGAGAAAAAGCTTGAGGCCGTCACGACGGCAGAGGCGGCAGACAGGTCCGGTGATGCGTCCCATGGTTGTCGACGATTCACAAAAGGTAGGAAGGGATGATCGATGAAAAGCCGGCAGGCCGGCGGATAGAGTTTAGGTTCGACTGCAAGTCACACGCGGCGCTTCTTCGGCGGGCGGCAGCCGTTGTGGGGCAGTGGCGTGACGTCTTCGATGCTCTTGACGTTCATGCCGGCCGCCTGCAGAGCCGTGATGGCGCTCTCGCGACCACTGCCCGGGCCCTTGACGCGAACCTCGAGTTCTTTGACGCCGAACTTGGCAGCCTTTTCGGCAGCTTGCTGAGCGGCACACTGCCCGGCAAAGGGGGTGCCCTTGCGACTGCCCTTGAAGCCGCAGGTGCCTCCGCTAGCCCAGCACAGCGTGTCGCCACGGGTGTCCGTGATCGTGACGGTGGTGTTGTTAAAACTGGCGACGACATAGGCGATGCCAGCCGTCACACTCTTCTTCTTTGACTTCGCTGCTTTGGACATGCTCATGAATCCGTAGGAATGGTCGATTTCGTGGATGGAAACGCCGCGCACTGAGGCGGCGGCAGAATCACTTGAGGTCCTTCACGCCCTTCTTGCCGGCAACCGTCTTCTTCGGGCCCTTGCGCGTGCGGGCGTTGGTCCGGGTGCGCTGGCCGCGAACCGGAAGACCGCGACGGTGTCGCAGACCGCGGTAGCTGCCGATGTCTTTCAATCGCGACACGTTTTGGGCGACCTGGCGGCGAAGTTGCCCCTCAACGGTGTAGTCCTTGTCGAGCAACGAAGCGAGCCGGGCGAGTTCATCCTCGTGGAGATCCCGGGCACGACCGAGCGGAT
>QWQL01000090.1 GCA_003670825.1 Planctomycetota bacterium | reverse complement strand
ATATCGTGCCCTGAGTGAACGTGATCGCCTTGGTGAGCGGGGTCGAGGCGTTGTAGCGGAGTTCGGCGGTCGCACCGTCGATCGTGATCCCGCTCGAGGCGTTGATCCGACCGGTGGGGGCGATCTCGAGCCGGCCGGTGTTGATCGTCGTGGCGCCCACGTAGGAATTCGAGGCCGAGAACACGAGCGTGCCCGCGCCCAGCTTGGTGAGGCCCCCGGCTCCGACACCGGAGAGCGTTCCCGACACCGTCGCCGCGTTGGCGCCGACGAAGAAATTGCGGGACGTGGAGGTATTGCCGAGGTTGATCGCGTTCAAGAACGCTAGCGGCCCCGTGGCCGTGGTGTCGTTGAGCACGAGCGTGGTCATCAAGAATGAACCCTGCCCGAAGGTGACTCCAGCGGGCGCCGCAGTGCCGCCCATCGCCACGGTGATGCCGGCGGCGTTGGCCGAAGAGAACCCGCTCGTGCCCCCGTTCGCCGCGGTGAGTTGCACCTGATTCGCACCGCTGCCGAGCGCGCGGGTGATGCTCGCCGCCGACTCCCACACGCCTCCGTTCAGCGACACATTCGAGCCGCTGATGCCCACGCCGTCTGTGCCGCGCAGGACGCCGGCGTTGATCGTGGTCGTGCCGAGGTAGTTGTTCGAGGCACTGAAGATCACGAGGCCGGCGCCATTTTTCGTGATGTTCAGGCCACCGGCACCGGTGCCCGTGACCACACCCTGGAAGTCCACTGAACCACCGGCGACCGCGGCGAACACGTTGTTGCTCGCGGTCGTTCGCGTGATTGTGATGCTGCCGGTGAACACGGAGGCATCGGCAGTCGTGCCCTCGAACGACACAGCGCGATTGGCGTTGCCACCGCCCGCAGAGCCGTCGAGGAGGAAATTGCGGCCCACCGTGACGGCGCCCCGGGTCGAGATCCCGCCCGTGCCGGTCACGTTCGCCGATGAGTCGTAGAGGTTGATCGTTCCGGTGCCCGTGCCGAGGGCGGTGTTCGACGCGACGACGAGGCGGGCCAATGTGGTGAGCGAAATGTCGCCCGAAAACCCGCTGTTGTTTCCCGATAGGATCACGTCTCCAACCCGCGAACCTCCGGCCGGCAGGCCTGTGCGGGCATTTCCCCCCCCGCCGATCTTGATCGCCGCGACACCGGAGAGGCTGCCGCTGAATTCGACGCTGCCGCCCGTGGCCGCCATCAAAAAATTGGTGCCGACGCCAGCCGTCCGGTTGATGGCGAGGTTCCCGGAGAAGACCGAGGCGTTGGCCGTGGCTCCGCCGATCATTACCTCGCCCGTAAAGGCATCGGCCGCACCGTCGGCAGGGCCCGCGATGACGACGTTTCGCCCGACGGTGAAGCCCCCGTCCGTGACCAACATCGACGGCGACGCCCCGCTGGCCTGGTCTCCCACGAGGATGGTGCTCGTCGCATTGCCGAGTGCGCCCGCAGCGCCCGACGGGGCGTTGCCGCCGACGAACAGGCCGCCGGGGCCGACCCGCACCTGGCCCGTAAAGGAGTTGGCCGTGTTGCTCAACAGGATCTTGTTGCCGTTATTGCCCCCTCCGCCGATTGCGACGACCGGCGCCGACCCGGAGATCACGCCCGTCCAGCGGGCGGTGCCGCTGTTGGCAGCGTTCAAAAACACGTTGGCACCGAGCGAATTCAGCACGCTATCGCCGGAGAACCTGACGTCCAGGGCATCGAAGGTGCCGATTGTCACCGCGTTCGCACCTGTGGTCGCCCCGACGTTGAAGCCCCGCGCCAACGTGCCGCTGCCGAAGGCGGTAACGATCCGGGTCGTGGTCACGCCCGAGTCGGTGAGCTGGATCGCCGAAGTGCCCGTGCCCAGGGCGCTGGCATTGCCGGCGAGATCGAAATTCAGTTGCCCTACTGCGACCGAAACCGGCCCGCTGAACGTATTGGCCGTGTTCGATAACCGCAACGCGAAGCCCCCTGTCTTGACGATTCCCCCGGTGCCCGTGATGAGGCCCGCCCACGTCGTCTGCGCGCTGGCCGCGCTCACGGTGATCGTCCGATCCAGCGTGAGCGTGCCCGAGCGGAGGGCGGCCGTGCCGTTGAGGGTCAGCGTGGCCGATCCGGCGCCCGCATCGGCGAAACGCACGCTGCGGCTCAGGCTGGCGCCGGTGCCGATTTCGAGTTCCACGTTCCAGTTGTTGGCGAGGGTGGCGGCATTGCCCACGAGCACCTCGCTCGTCGCATTGCCGAGAGCCCCGGCGACGCCGGGTGCCGCGGAAATCCCCGCGTTGGCCGCGGTGGCAGTCGGACTGAGGCCCACCAATAAAACTCCACGCTCGACGATCGTGGAGCCCGTGTAGGTGCTCGCGCCGCCAAGGGCCACGCGGCCGGAGGAGGCGTTGATGACCACGTTGCGGCTGGTCGCGTCTTCGATGATCGGGCCGGCGATGAAAAGGCCGGTATTGCTAGCCTGCGAACTGCCGAAGGCGCCGTCGCTCACCAGCCGAAGCGTGCTGTTGATCACGAGTGCGGCGTTGCTGGCCTTCGTGATCGAGCCACTCCGGACGACGAGCGTACCCGAGTTGATCGACAGCCCGGTGACGTTCACGCCCGTTGAGCCGAGGCCGACCGAGGTCCCGGTGACCACGTCCGACCGCAGGCTGAGGATATCGACCAGGCCGCCACCGAGTTGGGTGGCCGCGGCGGCGGTGCCCGAACCGAGCGTCGAGAAGACGATTGCGCTCGTGCCATTGGCCAGGTCGGGAAGCGCGTCAGCGTTCCAGTTGTTCGCATTGGTCCACGTCGCGTTGGCGGTGCCGCCGCCGTCCCACGTCGGCCCTGCGAGGATCGCCGTGGGCGTGAGAAAGAAGCCGACGACCACGGCGGCGACCAGGGCGACGGAACTCGACCACTCGGCAACCCGCGGTGACCCCGAACGCCGCAAAATCCCGTCGCTGAAAAAGGTGCTATGCATGGAACGACCTCAATGCAACGGACCCAAAAACTAAAAATTAGTTGGAGGACCTAGAAACGTAGTTTGCAGTTGTTTTCAACCCCACAAAGAGTATACAGAACTTCCGTGGGGCTGTCAATTTTTCTTTCCCACCCTCGGTTTCGTCGTGAAACCAGTCTGCCCGAGGAAATGAGCCCATGGCTGCTGGCCAGTTGTCGATCCTTACCGGGAAACTCTCGTTGCGTCCCCTGCAAGCGCCCGCCCGTGGAGGGCTTGCCGCGGCGGTCATGTTCGGTATCGCAAACTTGACCCTCTGCGGCCCCGCGGTGGCGACCGCCGCCGATCCCGCGCCGCCGGCACCGTTATGGCGGGCCGGTGTGGCCGCCGTCCGCATCACCCCCGACAATCCGCTGCCGATGGCGGGCTACGATGCCCGGACAGAACCGGCCGAAGGCACCGAGCAGAATCTGTACGCCAAGGCGCTCGTGCTGGAGGACGCCGCGGGCGGCCGCACGCTCTGGATCACGCTCGACCTCATCGGCGCGACAGCCGGCCTGCGTGAGACCGTGGCGAACCGCGTGACGGAGACCATGGGCATCCCCGCGTCGGCGCTGCTCATGAACGCCTCGCACACCCACTGCGGGCCGGACTACGATCACGCCGCGGCGGCCGACTATCGCGCTTTCCTCGAGACCACGCTCGTCGAACTCGCCGGCCGCGCCGTGGCGACGCTCGCGCCGGCTGAACTCGCCTTCGGCACCGCGCGGGCGTCCGTGGCTATGAACCGCCGCACGCCGACGTCGATGGGCTACATCAACCATCCCAATCCGGCTGGTCCGGTCGATCACGCCGTGCCCGTGCTGAGCGTCCGCAACGCCGACGCGACCCTGCGTGCGGTCGTCTTCGGCTATGCATGCCACAACACGACGATGGCTTTTCGAAGGTGGCTTGGTGACTATGCCGGCTACGCCCAGGAGTACCTCGAGGCGGACCATGCTGGTACGACGGCGCTGTTCATGATGGGCTGTGCGGGCGACCAAAACCCCTATCCGCGAAGACAACTGGCATACGCCCAGCGACACGGCCGCACGCTGGCGACGGCTGTCGAGGCGGCCATCGAAGCAGACCAGGATCCATCCCGCCATCAGCGGCCGGTCACCGGGCTCGTTCGGGCTGCGTTCGAGCGGGTCGATCTCCCTTTCGCCGACACGGCTCGGCGGCCCCACCCCTATCCCGTGCAGGTGATCCGGCTCGGCGACGACATCCTGCTCGTTGCGCTGGGCATGGAGACGACGGTCGATTACGCGCTGCGGATCAAGGCTGAATTCACTGTGGCCAACGGGCCGGCAGTGTGGGTGGCCGGCTATTCGAACGACTATCCGGGCTACATTCCCAGCCGCCGCGTTCTCCTCGAGGGCGGCTACGAGGCGGAGCAGACGGGGCCTGCGGAGCAGACGGGTCCGTGGGATCCCGGGATCGAGGAGAAGATCATGGCCACCGTGCGCAAGCTCGTCGAGCGCACGCGGCCGGAGCTGTCGCGATGACGCAGGCGGGGCCTCGGCGGCCGGTCGGACACGATCATGAGGCCGTGCCCCCGCCCCGTCAGCCGAAACGCTCCGGACGAAACGGATAAGGATGCGTGAGCGGCGGACGGCCGAGCACGAGGTCGGCCGCCAGGCGAGCCGATCCCGCGGCCGTCTGCAGCCCGAGCATCTGGTGACCCGTGCACAGAAAAAGGTTTGCCAGCCGCTGTGAAAACCCGATCATCGGCACGCCGTCGGGTGTGCAGGGCCGCAGTCCGCGCCAGATGTCGCGAACGTCTGGTTCCGCCCCGGCCGCTTCGTGGTCGCCCAGATCGAGGTAGTCGCGCACCCCGCGCCGGATCCCTTGCAGCCGGCTGACCGAGATGCTGAAGTCCTGGTCGACCAGTTCGAGCGTGCCCGCCACCCGCAGCCTGTCGGGAAAGGGCGTGACCGCAATCTTGCGATCGACGATCATGATCGGCCGCGCGGGGCGGCGTGTGGCGCCGTCCACGGTCATTGAATATCCCTTACCCCCCAGAATCGGCACCCGCAGGCCAAGCCTGGTCGCGATCGATGGCGACCAGGAGCCCGCCGCGAGCACCACCAGGTCGGGCTCGACGGGGCCCTGGGTCGTCATGACGCGGGAGATGCGGCCGGCGGAGACGTCGAAGTCGTACGCCTCGGCGGGTGGCAGGATTGCACCGCCCGCCGCGCGGAAGGCGGCGGCCACGGCCAACGACGCGCAGTAGGGGTCAATCTGCGCCTCGTCGGGGAAGTACACGCCCCCCAGCACCCGCGGCCGCAGCGTCGGCTCGAAGGCGAGCACCGCGTCGCGATCGAGGTGTCGCCCCGACACGCCGCGGTCGGCCATCAGCTGCATCTCGTTCACGGCGGCTTCGACCCCGTCGTTCGTGCCGCTCACCATCAGCAGCCCGCGGCGTTCGAAGCCCAGCGCGTCGCCCCCGTTCGCCGCGGTCGTGGCGGCCAGTTTCTCGAACCAAGCCAGCGTGTAATGCGAGAGCGCGACGAGCACTTCGATCGATGCGAGCATGGTCCGGCGGTTCGTCGCCTGGCGAAACCGCCAGAGCCAACGCACGAGGTCGAGACTCAGCCGGGGCTGGATATGGAACGGGCTTTGGGCGTCCAGCAGCCAGGAAATCGCCTTCAGCAGCATACCAGGCTGAGGCAGCGGCATGGCAAAACAGGGCGTCAGCCAGCCGGCATTGGCGAACGAACAGCCGGCGCCGACTCCGCCCCGATCAAGGATCGCTACGGAACGCCCCGACGTTTGCAGTTCCAAGGCCGTGCACAGCCCGATAATTCCACCCCCGACGACGAGCACGTCGGGCTTGTGCTTCACGGAATCCATGCGGCCTGCGGCTCCACGAGGGCCCGTCCTTCCACCATCGCGGTTCCACTCCTCCGCGACGACGTGGATGATCAGCGGGGATGGTAGCACGGCTGACGACCTTTTGGCTAGACTCTGAAGCATCGATTTCTCCCGCGTTTGTCTTTCAAAAATTCTCGCCATGTCGCTCGCTTCAGTCCTGCCGTTGCTCGCCCAGGTGCCTCGCTTTTTCCTGCCCGTGTTGCTTTTCTGCGCGGCCGTCCTCCAGGCCCGCGTCTCCGCCGCCACGCTCCGCGCAGGCGCGGCCACGGTGAGCATCACCCCCGACCGGCCGGTGGCGCTGTGGGGGCAGGCACGTACACGGATCTCGACAGGCGTGGCCAATCCCGTCACGGCCACGGTGCTCGTTCTGGAATCGCACGACGAGGATGGCCCCGCCGGCGTTTCCACGTTCGTGGCGTGCGACCTGATCGCCATTCCCGAGGAGGCACTCGAGAAGATTCGGATGAAGGTGGCCGCGGCCCTGCCTGGATTCCCTACGGAGCGGATCGTCGCCAGCGCCACTCACACCCATACCGCCCCAGTCCTCGTCGCCGGGGTCTACGAGATCCCCGCGGGCGTGATGCAACCGCCCGAGTACGTCGAGTTCTTCGCTACCCGTGTCGCCGAGGGCATTCGTGAGGCGTGGGACGGCCGCCGCCCCTGCAGCGTGGGCTGGGGGATGGGGCATGCGGT
>QWQL01000005.1 GCA_003670825.1 Planctomycetota bacterium | reverse complement strand
TGATCTCGGCGGCCGACTGGGTGCTCGACCTCGGCCCCGAGGCGGGTGCCGGCGGCGGGCTCGTGGTAGCCGAGGGTCCGCCGGAAGACATCGTGATCCACGCCCAGCGCTGGCGGAAGCAGCAGACCGCGTCAGGCAAGGCCCTAACCGCAGCCGAGGCTCTACTCCGCAGCCACACCGGCGAAGCCCTCTCCACCTTCGGCGCCACCCCGGTCCAGTAGGGCCAGTGCCCCGTGTAGCATAGGTTTCCTACCTGTGTCCGCCCTGCAACTAACTCCTCGCCACACGTTGCGTGCGTCACCCGTCGTAGCACAGGTTTCCTACCTGTGTCCGCCCTGCAACCGCCTCGCCACACATTGCAAGCGTCGCCCGTCGTAGCACAGGTTTCCTACCTGTGTCCGCCCTTACCAACGGGTCTCAAGTCCCGTCGAGAAGCCCTGCAAAAACACCGCATCATTCACGACGATCGTCGCGGTGCCGGAGCCATAGTTGTTGAGCGGAAACTGCTGTGCGGCCGTGGCAACGCCCTGCAGCCAGAAGAAGTTGTAGCCCGCCCGCCAAGCCAACCAGCGGTTTAACCACAGCGTTGAGTTAATCCCCACCTCGCCGAAGAAGGCGACGGCATCGTCGTTGGCGCCAATCGGCCCGAACTGCTCCCCGTCAACCAGGGCCGTAGTCTGTTGGTAGGCCGTGTTCCCAAACACGCCGGCCTTGCCGACCGCGCCAACCTGCCATTTGCCCAGATCCCAGAACCGCAGCCGGCAGCCCAACTGGCCACCGTAGAGGTCGTTGCCGGTGCGAGCCTGGATGTTGTCGTTCACCGCCCGCATATCAACCGTGGCAACTTCATTCCATTCGACCCACCGAATCCCCGCCAGCCAGATGATTCGCCTGCCCTGGCACCAACGGTAGTTCAGTTCTGCACTCTTGATCTGGCCGCGTGTCGTGTACTCGGCCGCTTCAATGTCGGCGAAGGCGATGTCGGCCAGTCCGACCGGCGTATAGGGTGCCCCAACCCCGTCGGTGGCGGTGCTCCCTTGGATGCCGCCAACATTGAAGTAGCTGCCTTCGATCGCCCGGCCGCAGCCAAGGCTGCGGAGCACACCGATCCGCGGCCCTGCTGCCGCAGAGGTCTGTACGTCGCCAGCATCAAGGGCGACCATACCGTTGGTGCCCGTGAGCAGGGGTTGATTCCCGAAGTTGTTTCGCCACAGGACGAGAGCATCAGCCTGGATTACCCACCGGGACCCCGGCCTACAACCGCTGTGGCAGGCGCCGCCTCCCGAGCCGCAGAAACAGTCACCAAAGGCGTCTTGGCAGGCATCACCACACTGCCCACATTCGGCGTCTCCGTGGCAATGACCATTTGCACCGCAACCAGGCACTCCGCCCCACGACGCCGCTTCCACCACGGCACCAGTGGGGTCAAAGTCGCACGAGAACGAACCCATCGCCGGAACGGCGGATCCCTGTTCGACGACGCCCCTGTTCGGCTGCGCGGGCATGGCAACGATGTCGTCGCCATCGCCTACGAGCACCGACTCGTAGCCGCCGTCCATTGATGAGAACGAACCGCCCGCCTCAGGCATCGGCACGGCGATGTTCTCGACGAAGCCCAAATCCCCCGCGAAGGCGAGACCTCCAGCCATGAGGCATGCGTTAAGGAAGACCCAGCGGTCCCAGCGAATAGCCAGGATAGTGCGGCATAAACCTCGAGAACCCGCCAGGCGATACGATGAACAATCCGCAAGGTCGACCCCAAGGGTATGCGCGGTCATTTCGGTCTACTCCTCCGAAGGCGAACGGTCCCCCTCGGAATCGTCGTCCGGCTATCCGGGTCGTGACTGATGAACCCGAAGTGCGGGTCGCGAAGCCCGGGCGAACCGGGCAACCCAGACGATCTCTGCGGACGCGTCACTTAGTCGCACAATCCCCGAGTGCATGTGGGCAATCTGGGCAGGATGCTCGAACGCATTCCTCTTGGTGGCGCAAGCCCTTTCGTGCAAAGGACTTACGCCACCCACCCATTGTTTGACGCAGTTCGGCCGAGGGGTTAGTCTCCCTCGGCGGCGCTATGCGTATGGGTGATGCGTTCCACGATTGCGGGCATTTGCCACACATGACCGGGATTTCTCACACACCCCCCGTTTCGTGCGCACGGCGGGGCCGACCGTCTTCCCGATGACCGGTTGACGGCGTTTTTGGCTAGGAGAGTTTCATGATGACGTCTGTGCGCCCTCGTTCCTCAAAAGTCGGTCGCTCTCAGACTCCGCAGCGTCAGCGGGATCAACGGCGTGGCCATGAGCGTCCAACCCGCAGCGCACCCCGCATCACTCTCAAGGCCCTCCGCCGGCGTCGGCATCGCCAGCGGCATACCCACGCGGGTCTCCATGCGGAGCGACTCGAACAGCGGCGATTGCTGGCGTTCGACTTTGCGGCGGCCTACGCCGAGAGCCCGATCCCGTTCTTCGTCGCGGGCAACACGCCAGCCACGCCGCGTCTGGCGGAGGCGCCCCAGCAGGTGACGCTGCGGTTTAGTCCCGGCGTCAGCGTCGATGCGGCGACGATTGGCAGCAGCATCTTCTTCGTGCGGAGTGTCAACGGAGCCTTCGGTGACGCAGATGACCTCTCCGTCATGCCTGTCGGCACCGCAGGCAGCGTCACGGCGGGTGACACACCCAACGAGAATGAGGTGGTCATCCGCTTCGCGGAGACGCTTCCCGACGACCTCTACCGATTCACGATCACGAGCGGACTGACGGCAAACGGCGGCAATCCAGCGAATGCCTTCCAGTTTGACGTGCGGCTGGATCTCGGAGCCTTCGTGACGGCAGTCGTGCCGCAGCCGGTCGAACTTGTATCAGGCAGCCTCGTGCAGCAGCGCGACCAGGTCGTCGTCTACTTCAATGCTGGCGACCCGCTGAATCCGGCGTCTGCACAGACGCCCGGTAACTACCGGCTCGTGCCCGTCTCGACGGCGGGAGTAGACGGTCCGCCGGTCACCCCCACGGGCGTCGCCTATTCGGCGGCGACTGCGAAGGCTGTCCTCGCCTTCGCTTCGGGCGCGATCGCCGACGGCATGCTCTACCGGTTGGAGATCGGACCCACGCTTACACCCGCCACGCCGGTACGGTTCACGTTCACTGGCGCCGCTGCTGACAACAACTCGAGCTTTGTCACCGCGACGTCGCTTGGAAGTCTTAGCGTTGACGGCATCACGGCCACGGCCCGAATCGACAACCGGCCTACGGTTCCCACGCCAGCGGGCACGCTCGCGCTTCCCAATCAGCCGGGCACGGTCGATGAGCCGGGCCACCGCGACACGCTGGCCGACAGCGGTGCTCACGGCCTTGCGAGCCTGACCACGTCACCGTCGCGGCCGTCCTGGGTGCTCACCCGCCCCGCCGACGGTCCGGTGGGGTACTACAACTTCCGGTCCCATTACGGCTTCGACGGGCAGGGCAACGCGCTCATCAACACGATCACCGAGGCGCAGAAGCAGCGGACTCGCGAGGTGTTCGAGTCGTTCAGCCGCGTCACGGGCATCCGCTTCATCGAGGAGGTGCGTGCTCCCTACATCGGCCTGACGGTCGTCACCGGCGATATCCGGGCCGTGTCACCGACCGCGACTCCGGCCCCGGGCGGCATCATCGGCATCAGTGGCACCTCGCGGGTCGGAACCGGTCTCTACAGCCGAGCGATCCCCGCGGTCGTGATGGACTCTTTCGAGAACTGGGGCGAGAGCGAATACGGCGGTGAGTGGTTCAAGACCGCCATGCACGAAATTGGACACGCGATGGGCCTGCCCCATTCCTACGACCTGCCCTCGATCATGGGCTACGGCCTCACCGGCGAGAACGTGTTTCCGGGCGACTACGACACGATCCATCTCCGGCAGCTCTTCCCCACCACCGTCACCGATATCGACGTCTATTCGTTCACTGTCGCCGATCGGGGCAGGCTCTCGGCGGAGACCGTTGCCGGCCGACCGGGCAGCACCGTGAACAGTTTCGTCGATACCGTGCTATCGCTGTACCGCGAGGATGTCGTCGGCACCACGACCACGCGCACGCTCGTGGCCCGCAACGATGACTACTACGGGCGCGACTCATTCGTCGGCCTCGATCTGGAGCCGGGGAAATACTTCGTCGCCGTCACGAGCACGGGCAACGACCAGTTCAACCTCGAGGTCGCCGACAGCGGCTACGGGGGCCGCACTCGCGGTCCATACGAACTCCGGCTGGGATTCACGCCGGTGCCGTCGTCTACCGCAACAATCGTGGACACCCGCGGCACGCAGCTCGACGGCAACCGCGACGGACTGCCGGGCGGCACCCATGCCTTTTGGTTCAAGACCGCCTCCGTTGCCGAGACAGTGTTCGTGGACAAACTCGGCCTGGCGACAGGGGCCGACGGCACAATCGCCAAGCCCTTCCGGACGATCTCGGCGGCTCTCGCCACGGTGAATCAGGTCAATACGGCTACGCCCGGCAGCAAGAAGATCATCCGGGTCGTCGGCAATGCCGGAAACACGCCCTATCTGATCGGCACGACCGTCACCGGCCAGCCGCTCGAAGACGGCACCACGTTCAACGTTCCCAAGGAAGTGACGGTGATGATCGATGCCGGAGCGGTGCTCAAGCTCCGCGCCGCGATCATCGACGTCGGCAGTTCGCAGCCCCTTGCCAGCAGTTCTCGAGCCGAAGCAGCCCTCCAGGTGCTCGGCGTTCCCGGCTCCCCCGTCACCGTCACGTCCTACCACGACGACTCGATCGGCGGGAACACCGACGGCTTTGGGCCGGCCGCCTCCGGCGGCCAGTGGGGTGGGCTTGTGTTTCGGCAAGACTCCGACGCGCCGTCGAAGCGAGCGTTCGTCAACACCGTCCAGCAGGGTGAGTTTCGCTACGGCGGCGGCCAGGTGCGGGTGGACTCCCAGGCGCAGTCCTTTACGCCGATCCAGGTGGAGAGCACCCGGCCGACGATCACCTTCAACACGATCACAGGCAGCGCCGGAGCCGCGATCGCGGCCACGCCGAACAGCTTTGAGGAATCGAACGGCCGGATCGGCCCCGAGATCCGTGGCAACCGGCTCGTCGGCAACTCGACCAATGGCCTGTTCGTGAAAATCTTCACCAGGTCCGGCTCGCCGCTCGAGCAGCTCGACGTGCCTGCCCGATTCAGGAGCACCGACATTGTCTACGTGATTCAGGAGAATCTGGTGATCTCAGGAGGCGCGGGGGGCTATACGCTCGACGTCGCCCCCGGCCGGTTCGCGAGTCGCTCGACTGGCCGGCTGGCGATCGACCAGGGTGTCGTGGTCAAGCTGCAGAACTCCCGGATTGAGCTGGAGCGGGGGGCGGGGCAGTTGATTGCCGAAGGTGGCGAGTTCAACCCGGTCATCTTCACGAGCCTCGGCGACAACCGCTACGGCGCCGGCGGAACGTTCGACACCAACGGCAACATCCCCGACAGCCGCGCGGCTGGCGATTGGGGGGGCATTATCCTCAACGCCGGCACGCGGGCGAGCATCGACCAGGCTTACATCGCCTTCGGCGGCGGCCTAACGCCAATCGAGGGTACGAGCGACTTCTTCAACGTGATTGAGGTGCACCAGGGCGATCTCCGACTCGCCAACACGCGGGTCGAGCACAACCTCTCCGGCCTGGCCAGTTCCGACCGCACGGGCCGGGGCACCAACGCCGCGGCAACAGTATTCGTCCGGGGTGCTCAGCCGATCATCGTCAACAACGACTTCCGCCAAAACTTGGGCGCGGTCGTGAGCATCAACGCCAACTCGCTCTCCGACGTGAACCGGCCCGACATCGGCCGCTCGACCGGCCTGATTCAGCGGTTCGATCGCCACGACGACAACGTCGGCCCCCTGGTGGCGAACAATGTCCTGGAATATACGAGCGGCTCGTCGGCCATCGTCGGTATGAAGATCCGCGGCGAGGAGATCACCATCGAGGGCGTCTGGGACGACGTCAGCATGGTGCACGTCCTCGAGGACGAGATCATCGTCCGTAACTTCCACACGGCCACCGGCCTGCGACTGCAGAGCAAACCCGACGCCAGCCTGATCGTGAAGCTCCGGGGAGCCGCCGCCGGCATCACGGCCGAGGGCTATGGCCTGGATATCGACGACCGTATTGGTGGCACGGTACAGATCGTCGGACAGCCGGGCCGCCCCGTCATTCTCACGTCACTCGCGGACGACCTCGTGGGCGCGAGCGTCGATCCGCGTGGCAACCCGGTGAAAGACACGGCCAACAACGGCCCTTCCGCTCCCGCTCCGGGCGACTGGCGGAGCCTCAAGTTCCTGCCGCTGTCGAATGATCGCAACGCCTCGGTCTACGTCGAGGCAGAGCGGCCGCTCACGGCTAGTCGCGAATCCAACGCCATCGTGGACGATGCCGAGGATCTGGGCGTGTTGGCCCCCAACTTCCCGACCGGCACCAACACCTGGGAGTCGGCCCAGGAGAAGTCAGGCGACGAGAACCGCCGCCTGGGATTCGAGGTGCACGGCTTCGTTGCTCCCGACAACCCGACCGACGTCGATATCTACTCG
>QWQL01000210.1 GCA_003670825.1 Planctomycetota bacterium | reverse complement strand
TCGGCCTGCGACGTGGCCCGCGTCGCCGCCTGCCTCAGCCGGTCCCGCAGCGGCGGGCGGTTCCGCGACGCGCTCGGGCCCAGCACCGCCCGCGACAGGGCGCGGTCGATGTCGGCCAGTTCGTCTCCCGATGCGGCGGCAGCTCCGGCACTCACGGCCGGCGGTGGACTCGGCTGGTCTGCCCGGTCGAAGACGTTGGTGCACCGCGGCAGCCATCCCGACAGCAGCCGCACCATGCCCGTGGCAGGCTCGCTTGCAGGCGGTGCGGGGGGCGGGGGCACGTCGATCTCAGCCACGGCCTGCGTGACTGCGGCGCCCGCGTCGCGAATCGCCTCGAGCGCGTCTCCGGCGGCCGACAGGCCAGCCCTCTCCATCGCGACGGCCGGGTCGGGCAGCGGCGCGAGTCCGGCTGGAAGTGAAAGGTCTTCGCACCGCGCCCAGCGAAACTCACCAGACGGCGGCTCGATGCGGAGCCATTCCCCGGCATGTCGCCCCTCGGCGACCACCACTTGCTCCTTGATCGTCACGCGTTCGCCCGCCTCGAGCGCCACCTGGGTGACGTGCCGCAGGTCGTTGAGCTGCGAGCCCACCCGCGCGACGGCCGCATCGGTGACCACGATGCCCGAGGGCCGGGTATCGCTCATGGCGAGCGGCCGGTTCTCGAGCGGCTCCCGCTGCACGTCGCGGGCGAGCACCCAACTGAAGCTCCCCTTCACGGGCCGCACGGCACAGTAGCCCGACTCGTCGATCGTCCAGACCTCGACCGCCGCGCCGGCCACGAGTCGTTCGGTGGGATAGAAGTCGTCGCCGGGACCACACCGCAGGTAGGTGTGATCCACCGCGACGGCGACGGTGATCGGCAATGCGGCAGGATCCGCAGAGGCATCAGGTGCATCAGCGCACGCCACCGACGTGACGATGAGCCACACGCCGACCGCGCAGCCGCGTCGCACCGCATCGCCAGCACTGAACGAGAGCATGCCTGGTGCATCCATCCGTGGACACCGGCCCGGTTCGACACCAGAAAAAGAGCGCGTAGACGAGGCTTGGGCGTCCTCGTCTACGCGCTGCGTTCGGGCCGCCGGGGCGACCCTGCCGATGTTCTTGTAGACCAGCGGGGGCGGCCGCTCAAGCCGCGATTTTCACTCGCAAAACCAGCCGGAAAAACTGGCCCCCGAGCACCCGCAAACCTCCGCATCGCGAGGCTGGCCGGCGGGCGGGGCGGGCGGGAGAACCTGCGGCGGTGGCGGCGTCCGCCGCGAGCCGCGCCAGCATCCCCGCGCCAGCATTCCTGGGTTACGACCAGTTGTCGACGGGGCGATCGAGGATTTCCCGGAGCAGCATGAGTTCGCGGATCTTCGTCGGATGGCGAACCGCGGCGACGAGCTCTTCGATGCGGCCGGCGACCGGCTCTGCCTTTCCCGCGGCACGAGTCTCCGTGAGCGACGATGAAAGATGGCCGAGCTCCGCGGCGAAGGCGTCGTGAACGTGCCGTGCCACGTCGCCACCGCCGGCGCCGGTGGCCACGAGCTGCCGGCCGGCCATGCGGTTGTCGTGGGTCCGCAACAGCGGCGGGGGCAGCTCCCGTGATGACGCGGCCGGGGAAACCCGCAGTCGCTCGGGCCGCCGCTGCTGAGCCGGCTTGGAGATCACCTTCGGCGGTGCGACCCGGCCGGCGGGCGACTGCCCGAGAAACTCCTCGATCTGGCGTTCGAGCTCTGACCGCACGTCGCCGATCGGCTGTTCTGGTCGGCGGGCGACGGGTCGGGCCGCAGGCTCGGGCCGGTTCGGCGCGGCGGGCCCCGAGATCTTGCGAATCACAGCGACGATCTGCGACACGATCCAGAAGCCGACAAACAGGATTGGCAGGAGTGCTTCCAGCCAATCGATGCCGGCGGCGAACAGCGGTGACCAACCGAAGGCGATCACGGCAAGGCTCCTGGGGGCGGGAGGATGTTACTGCACCGTGCCGGCGCCGGCGGCGACCGGAGCCGTGCTGGAGGCGATCGTCCGCCGCATGTCGGTGTCAGCCTGCAGGTTTCGCAGTTTGTAGTAGTCGAAGATCCCGAGCTGGCCCGATGCGAGCGACTCGGCAACGGCCTTCGGCACCTCGGCCTCGGCCTCGACGAGGGCGGCGCGGCTCTCTTCGATGCCAGCGATCATCTCCTGCTCCCGGGCCACGGCCATGGCCCGTCGCCCCTCGGCATTGGCCCGCGCGACCCGCGTGTCGGCCTCGGCCTGATCGGCCTGCAGCCGGGCGCCGATGTTCGCACCGACGTCGATATCGGCGATGTCGATCGACACGATCTCAAACGCGGTGTTGGAGTCGAGGCGGCGGGCGAGCACCGTCTTTGAGATTACGTCGGGATTTTCTAGCACGTCGGTGTGCCGTTCGGCCGAGCCGATCGCCGACACGATGCCCTCGCCCACCCGGGCGATGATCGTCTCCTCGGTGGCCCCGCCGATGAGTTGGTAGAGATTCGTCCGCACGGTGACTCGCGCCTTCACCTTGAGCTGGATGCCGTTCTTGGCGACCGCATCAAGCGACTCGCGGCCGCTGTTTTTGCCGGGGCAGTCGATCACCTTGGGATACACGCTCGTCTGCACGGCCTCGCGGACGTTGCGGCCGGCGAGGTCGATGGCGGCCGCCCGCTTGAAATCGAGTTCTGTGATCTTCGCCTTGTTGGCGGCGATCAGGGCCTGCACCACCAGCGGCACCCGACCGCCGGCGAGGTAGTGGGCCTCGAGCGCCTGCAGGGTCAGGCCGGTGGAGTCACCAAGGCCCGCCTGCACCGCCATGATCTTGCTGCGGACGATCACCGTTGGGTTGACCTTCTTGAAGCTCATTGCCACGAGGTCGAAGAGCCCGATCCCGGCGCCCGAGGCGACCGACTGCACCCAGAGCCGCAGGTAGCGGGCCAGCACGGCAAACGCCACGAGCAGGGCGAAGACGCCGACACCGAGGATGATCAGGGTGAGCAGGGGCATCGAAGCACTCCGGGAGTCACAGTCAGGCGGCGGCGAAAGACCGCAGGTAGACGACTCTAAGACTGTTTCCGCGGGGGGGCCGAGTCAAGGTGCTCGCCGGAGGACATGGTTTCCGAGCCGCGATCGCGGTCGAGGGCACCGAAATCGAAGGTTTCCAGGGATTGTTCGAGGTCGTGAGGCACGGTGGGGTCGGAAGCCGGTCGGGGCCGCGGCGTCTCCGCGGGCGGAGCCAGAGCGGCCCGCACGACGACCGCGCCTCCCTGCACGCCCGCTACCTCGATCACCACGTCCTTGGCGATCGGGCCGCTCTCGCTCACCGCCTCGTGCGGCACGCCATCGACATCCACCCCACCCCACGGCAGCAGTTCGGTGGTCGTGCGGCCACGGCGGCCGACCAGCCCGCGGAGCAGCGTCCGCCGGTCGGCGTCGGGCACCACCTCGTCGGGCCGCGGCGGTGCGGGCATCACGCGGCGACCGAGCGGCGTTTCAGGAAACAGCCGAAACGCCAGCCCCAGGGCCACCGGCACGGCCATCCCGGTCACCGCCAGCGTGGCCATGCCAAACCAGGCTCCCTGCTCGACGAACGCCAGCGTCACGCCCGCCAGCAACGCCATCACGCTCAGGAATCCGAGCACTCCGCCGGAGGGCACGAAGACCTCGAGCACCAGCGCTGCCAGGCCCGCGAGCACCAGCGCGATGACCCACGCCACAGCCGTCATGCGGAGCCTGCCGGCCGGACGATCACGCGGCCACCGCGGACATCCACTACCTGCACGTCGACGCCCGGCTCGATCAGCGGCCCGTCACTGACGACGTCGCGGACCGTGTCGCCGATCCGGGCCTTACCCGCGGGCGCCAGTCGCGTTGTCGTTGATCCGATCCGACCGACGAGTTCATCGAGGGTGTCATCGATCGCCGTCTCCGCCGGTGGTTCGAGGAGTACGTTGCGGAGCAGCGGCGTCGCGGGAAGCCACTTCCGTACGAACAGCCCGAGCATGATCACTCCCGCCGCGGCGCCGAGGATGCCCAGCAGCGACCACTGCATCTGGCGGATCTGGTAGTCATTCGCCGGCAGCACAAACGACTGGCTCGCCAGCACGAGCGCCGCGATCACGAGCATCCCGCCTCCCAGGCCGAGCACCCCAAAGCCCGGAAGCACGAAGATCTCGGCGGTGACACAGACGATACCCGCGAGGAACAGCATCACCTCCAGCCAGCCCGACGTACCGTTGAGATACTGGCTCCAGAAGTAGACGATAAACGCCACCATCGACACGAACCCACCGAAGCCCACGCCCGGTGTCTTGAGCTCGATGTACAGGCCGGCCCCGCCGATCAAGAGCAGCAGCCAGGCGAGGCTCGGGCTGGCGAGGGCCTCGAGGAGCGTGTCGGACCACCCGGGTTCGGCGACGGCGATCTCTCCGGCGAGACCATAGGCCTGGCGGAAGCCTTCCGCATCGTCGACCACGTGGGTGGCGAGGCCCAGTTCCTCGGTGCGGCGGCCGGCGAGTTGGAGCGGACCGGTGCCGATCGCCGGCCCCAGCTGCCAGCTCTCACGATCGTCGCGGGCTGCGAGTTCGGCCTCGCTGAAATACTCAATCCGACCAGTGCCCTGCTCCTCGGCGCGGTGCACGACGATGCCCGGCGCCACCAGCGCTGCCGGCAGCGACCAGCTCCGGTCGCGGAGTTTCGCCACGCCTCCACGCCACGCGGCCACGATCGACTCCGCCCGGCGGCCACCGATCTCACCTGCGCCCTCGCCACCGATGAGGGCGCCGGGATGGACCACCAGTTCGTCGCAGGCCAGCGCCACCAGCGCCGCATCGCCGCGGGCCTCGCGGGGCACGTAGGCCACGGTCCGCACGCTCGCGGCGTCGAGCCCGGCAAGCCAGTTGGCCAACACGAGGCTCTGCTCGGGCACTCCGCCGGCGCTGTCGATCCGCAGCCAGACGAAGTTTGCCCCGTCGGCAATGGCCCGCTCGATGCGGCCCTTCACCCGCGTGACGGCCTCGGGTCCGATCGCCCCGCTCAGCGAGACCAGCGCCGGCTTCCATCCCCCTTCGAGCGACGGGTCGGCGGCGAGCGCCGCTTCGGCAACACCCAGCCCACGCGCCAGCTCGGCCGGCGATTTCGGCAGCAGCTGCACAAACCCGAGTTCGCGACAGCGGCGGCCGTCCAGGGCCAGGGGCACGGGCCTGAGTTCTTCCACCTCGAGCACCGCCACACGTTGCCGCAGCGCCGCCAGATCGGCCTCATCGACGAACTGCTCGCCGTCGTCGGTGGAGGCTCGCACCACGCGGGAGGTCGGATCGACCAGGGCCACGGCCACCGGCGGCGGCACGGTCTTGCGCCGGGCCGCAATCGACCGGTAGGCGGCTCGGGTGGCGTCGTCGACCGCCGCTTCTCCCGAGGTCGCCGGCCCCAGCACGGCATCGGGGGGCAGCGCGATCTCGTCGCAGGCCACGGCCACGAGTACGGCATGGCCGCTCACCCCGCGGGGCAGCCAGGCAACCGTCTTCACGCCGGCGAGCCGCTCATCGCCGAGGAACCGCGCCAGTTCGAGGGCGCGGCCAAAATCGCTGCCGCCGGCCGACTCGCCATCGACCGCATCGAATCGCAGCACCAGCGTGCCGCGTTCCAAAGGCGTGCCGCGGAGCCGACCGAGGTGACGGAGGATCGCGGCCTCGACCTGGGTGTCGCGGGTGCCGGTGATCGGCAGCCTGACCGGGATCACCACCGCTTCGGCGCCGACCGCCGGGGCGTCGCCGCCAAACACACCGCCCAGCACACCCCCCAAGGCGAGGCATGCGGCGACAGTGACGGAGCAGAAACTCTGGTGGGAACCCAACCGCATGGACTCACTCCAGCCGGATTGAACTTCTTAAATGGTAAGGTGCTAGCGGAGGGAGTCAAAAAAGCGGCGTGGTGGCCTATACTCCCCTCCATGAGCACCCCTGTCATGTCGCCGCTGATCCGTGAACTCGTCGACCTCGTCGGCACCAAGGCGCTGAAGCGGGGCACCTTCCGGCTGGCCTCGGGCCGGGAGGCGAGCTTTTATCTCGACGCCAAGCAGGTCGTGCTCGATGCCCACGGCGCCATGCTCGTGGGGCGGGCGATCCTCGAACGCCTCCGTAGCCTCGGCCCGCTGCCCCATGCGGTCGGCGGGATGGCAATCGGTGCCGATCCGGTGACCGCGGCCGTGGTGACGATGGCGGGCGTCGAGGGGCTGCCGCTGAAGGGCTTCATGGTGCGCAAGGAGGCCAAGGGGCACGGCCTGCAGAAGTATGTCGAGGGCCCCGTTGAGCCCGGGCAGCGGGTGGTGATCGTGGAGGACGTGGTCACCACGGGCGGTTCGTCGCTGTTGGCTATCGACCGGGCGGTCGAGTTTGGGCTGGTGGTGGAGCGGCTCGTCGCGGTGATCGACCGGCTCGCCGGAGCCCGCGAAGCGCTCGCCGCCCGCGGGATTCCGCTCGAGTCGTTGGTCACGATCCGCGACCTCGGCATCGAGCCCGACGCCTCGTAAGAGGGCATCCCGTAGGTGCAGGTTTTCCTACCTGCACACTGGCATCCCGTAGGTGCAGGTTTTCCTACCTGCAC
>QWQL01000220.1 GCA_003670825.1 Planctomycetota bacterium | reverse complement strand
TGCCGATCGGCCGGATCGTCGGCGGTGCTCGTGGCTCGCGAGGCGCAGTGGGCGCAGATCACGCTTCCGTCGGGCGAGATTCGCCGCGTGCCGGCTGCCTGCCGGGCGACGATCGGAGCGATCGGCAACTCGGAGCACATGAACGTCCGCCTCGGAAAGGCGGGCCGGTCGCGGTGGATGGGCATGCGCCCGCACGTCCGCGGCACCGCGATGAACCCGATCGATCATCCGCACGGTGGTGGCGAAGGCCGCACCAAGGGAGGTCGCCATCCCGTCAGTCCTACCGGCAAGAGTGCCAAGGGCGGTGGCACACGAAAGCCACGGAAGCCGTCGGGCGCCGCCATCATCCGTCGGCGGAAGAGTCGCCGTTACGGCCAGCTGAAACTGAGGTAATCCATGGGACGCAGTGCAAAAAAGGGGCCGTACGTCGACCCTCGCGTGTATGAGAAGGTTGAGTCGCAACTGGCCAGTGGCAAGCGCGATCCGATCAAGACCTGGTCGAGGTCGTGCACGATCGTGCCAGAGTTTATTGGGCTGACGTTCATGGTCCACAACGGCAAGCAGCATCTGAAGGTGTTTGTGACTGAGGATATGGTCGGTCACAAGCTTGGTGAGTTCTCCCCGACGCGGACGTTCCGCGGGCACGGTGGCAAGGTGAAGGAGGCGGCGCCCGCGGGCAAGTGACGCGGCGACGAGGTGATCCATGGCCTATACAGCAACCCACAAATACGCCCGGATCAGCCCCCGCAAGGTGCGGGCGCTGGCCGATCTCGTTCGCGGCAAGTTCGCCGACGAGGCGCTCGATATCCTTCGCTTCCAACCGCATCGCGGTGCCAGGATGCTCGAGAAGGTGATCAAGAGTGCCCTCGGCAATGCCGAGCACCAGCAGGCGCCCGGCGTGGACGATCTGGTGGTGGTCGATGCCCGAATCGACGGCGGCCCGATGTTCAAGCGGATTCGCCCGCGGGCTCGCGGAATGGCGTTTGGGATCAAGCGGCGGATGTCGCACATCAAAGTATCGCTCGACACGATCGTGTCGACGGCCGACCAGGTAGCCGGGGAGTGAGGACGTAAGCCATGGGTCAAAAAGTACATCCAGTCGGGTTCCGCACCGGCATCACCGAGCCCTGGAAGAGCCGTTGGTATGCCACGAAGAAGGATTTCCGAGTCCTGCTTCTCGAGGATTGGAAGGTACGGAAGTTCCTCAAGACCAAGTACCGCGCCGCTGCGATCCCCAAGGTGGAGATCGAGCGGACTCGCGACGAGGTCAAGGTGATCCTGCATTCGGCGCGGCCGGGCGTGATCATCGGCCGCAAGGGCCAGGATGTGGATCGCCTGCAAAACGAGTTGCAGGAGTTGCTCGGCCGGCGCGTCAACCTCAAGGTTGAGGAAGTCTCGCGGCCGGAGATTCAGGCCCAACTCATCGCGGAGGACATCTCCGATCAACTCGTGAAGCGGGCTGCGTTTCGTCGCACGCTGAAGCGAGCGCTTGATACGACGATGGATGCGGGGGCGAAGGGCGTGAAGATCCAACTCGCTGGACGTCTGGGCGGTGCCGAGATGTCGCGGTGCGAGAAGGCGATCGCCGGCTCGATCCCGCTGTCCACGCTCCGGGCAAAAATCGACTACGGGTTCTGCGAGGCTCCCACGGCGCAGGGCAACATCGGGATTCAGGTGTGGGTCAACCAAGGCATGTACGAGGAGACTGGCGATGGCGCTGATGCCCAAGAGGGTCAAGCACCGAAAAAGCCAAAGAGGTCGTATAAGAGGTGACGCCTCACGCGGGAATTATGTTGTCTTCGGCGATTTCGGTCTTCAGGCCGAACAGCCGGGATGGCTTCCCGCGGCGACCATCGAGGCTGGCCGCATTGCGGCTCAGCAGTACCTCCGTACGGAGGGACGGCTGTACGTGCGCGTGTTCCCACACAAATCGATTACCTCGATCCCGCTTGAAACCCGAATGGGTAAGGGCAAGGGCGAGCCAGAGTTTTGGGCCGCGGTCATCAAGCCGGGCATGATTCTCTACGAGATTGGCGGAGTGACTGAAGATGCCGCGCGGATGTGCTTAGCGCGTCTCGCGCACAAGATGCCTGTGCGGGTGCGGTTCGTGAAGCGTCGGGTGATGTAAGCAGGAACAACGAGATCATGGCAAAAGTCAAGGAAATCCGGGACATGGCTGACGAGCAGATCCGGCTCGTCTGGAAGGACGCTGCGGAAACACTGTTCCGCCTGCGGATCCAGGCACAGACGGAGAAACTCGCCGCACCGACGGAGATGAAGAAGCACCGGCGGACCATTGCCCGGTGTCAGACGATTCTTTCTCAGCGGGGAACGCTGGCTCCGGCCGCGCCGGTCGCGACGGTGGGCGGGGCGGATGGCGACCCACGGCATGAGAAGCATGCCAAGAAGCACGGATTGACGGGGCGGGCGAAACTGAAGGTCCCAGGCAAGGAAGGCGTCGCCGCTCGGCGGACCTTTAAGAAGCGGACGCAGAGCGGCACCTAAGCCGAAGACACACCCAAAACAGACCAATCCACGAACAGACGAACCCAGGAACGAGGTCATGCCGAAGCGAGTTGAAACAGGAACTGTGACGAGCGACGCCGCGAGCAAAACGCGGCGAGTGGAGATTCCACGCATCGTTCGGCATCCGAAGTATGGCCGGATCATGCACCGTCGCACGGTGTGCCACGTGCATGATGAGAAGAACGAATCGCACATGGGCGATCTGGTCGAGATCATCGAGTGTCGGCCCAAGAGCCGGCTCAAGAGGTGGGATCTCGTCCGGATCGTGAAGAAGAGCACGGCGGTCGACGTGGCCTCGCTGCGAAGCGGTGCCCGAGCGACGGTTCTGCGGGAGACCGCCGCGAAGGCTGAGGCGGCTGCGGCCACGGGCAGCACCGCCGTAGCGGAAGGACGGTCTCCATGATCCAGATGCAGACGCGACTCGCGGTCGCGGATAACACCGGCGCGAAAGAGGTGATGTGCTTCAAGGTGCTGGGCGGGAGCCGCAAGCGGACCGCCGGCCTAGGCGACATCATCGTGTGCAGCGTGAAGAGTGTGATCTCCGGGAGCGACGTCAAGAAGAAGGCGGTCGTGAAGGCGGTGATCGTCCGCTGTCGGAAGGCGACGCGGCGGGAGGACGGAAGTTACGTCCGGTTCGACGCGAACGCATGCGTGATCATCGACAACGATAAGAATCCCAAAGGCACCCGCATCTTCGGGGCGGTGGCTCGGGAACTGCGGGACCGCAACTTCATGAAAATCGTCAGTCTGGCGAGCGAGGTGGTGTGATGTTGATCCGATCAGGCGATACGGTTGAGGTTTGCACGGGGAATGCCAAGGGCACCCGCGCTAAAGTATTGACGGTGCTGCCGGAGAAAGACGGCCGCCGCCGGATCGTTGTCGAAGGCGTGAATCGCGTCTATCGGCACATTCGACGGAGCCAGAAGAATCCGCAGGGTGGCCGGTTGAGCAAGGAGATGCCGATCGACGCCTCCAACGTGCTCGTCGTCTGCACCGCCTGTGGCAAGGCCAGCCGACTCGGTGCCAAGGTGGCAGCGGACGGCGGCAAGATCCGGGTATGCCGCGCGTGCGGCGCGGACCTCGGTACGATGAAGCGGGCCAGGGCAACGAAGCCAGCCAACGCGTAAGCGGCGGCAAAACAGGGATCGACTGGGATAGATAGGGATCGACAGAGGATCGTTCACGATGGCGAAAAAGAGCAAGTCGGTCGAGTCAGCGACGGTGGAGCCAGCGGGCACACCGCGGATGCTCGATCACTACATCAACAAAGTGCGGCCGCAACTGGCCGAGGCGCTGGGCACGACCAATCCCCATGCCATCCCCAAGCTCGAAAAGATCGTGCTGAACATGGGTGTCGGCGTGGCCGTGAGTGAGAAGAAGTATCTGGAGGAGGCGATCGGCGCTCTCGCCCAGATTACCGGACAAAAGCCGATCGCCACCTTATCGAAGGTTGCGGTCTCGGGTTTTAAGCTCCGTGAGAATCTTCCGATTGGCTGCAAAGTGACTCTTCGCGGCCGGCGGATGTATGAGTTTTTTGACCGCCTCGTCTCGGTAGCGCTCCCGCGGGTGCGTGACTTTCGTGGCCTGTCGAGTACCGCATTTGATGGGAACGGCAACTATAGCCTTGGTCTCTCAGAGCAGATGGTGTTTCCTGAGATCAACCCCGACAAGTTCACCCGCCCTCAGGGGATGAACATCACGTTCGTCACGTCGGCCCGCAGCGACGACGACGCCCGGCAGTTTCTGATGGCGATGGGAATGCCTCTGAAGAAGGAAGGGGACGCCGCAGCGTAGCGGCCCACCCCTGGGCTCGCCGTCCGGTCCCGAAGTGGACGGCTCGAAGACTTAAAACGGACAGTAGCACGCAACTAAAGAACTATGGCAAGCAAATCCAAGATCGCAGCGGCAGAACGGAAGCCCAAGTACTCCTCGCGGATTGTCCGCCGCTGCATGCTCTGCGGACGCCCGCGAGCGGTGTATCGCAAGTTTGGCACCTGCCGCATCTGCTTCCGAAAACTGGCCGACCAGGGACTGATTCCGGGTGTGAAAAAGGCCAGCTGGTAGCCAACGCCGAGATGAACGGAAGCGAGCGATCAAACCCGATTGACCGAAGAGCGAGATTTCAGAAAAGGGCCTTGTTGACATGATGACCGACCCGATCGCCGACATGCTGACGCGCATCCGCAATGCGGTGCGTGTTGAACGCGCCACCGTCGAGGTGCCCGCTTCGAAGGTGAAGCGTGGTGTGGCGGAAGTGTTGAAGCGTGAAGGCTTCATCTGGGAGTGGCGGGAAGTTGAGGCCGAACCGGTACCTCGGCTGCAACTCGACTTGAAGTACGGCCCGAACGGTGAGCGATTGATTCGGCACATTCGTCGGGTCAGTACGCCCGGGCGACGGGTGTACAGCCGGTCGGCTCGGCTGCGGCCGGTGCTTGGTGGCCTCGGAATCTCGATCCTCTCCACGTCCAGCGGCGTGGTCAGTGATCGCGAGGCACGACAAAAGAAACTTGGCGGTGAAGTCCTCTGTGAGCTCTGGTAGTCGGAAAGGATAGGCAGTCGATGTCCCGCATTGGTAAAGCACCGGTTTCGATTCCGAAGGGCGTGAAAGCGGCCGTGTCTGGCGGCGCGCTGACGGTGGAAGGTCCGCTCGGCAAACTCGAGCACACCGTCCACCCGTCGGTTGCAATCGCGTTTGATTCAGCCGCGAACGTGCTCACCGTCACCCGCGACGGCGACGGTCGGCTGGCCAGATCGATTCACGGGCTCACCCGAGCCCTGGCCGCGAACATGGTGGAGGGTGTCTCGAAGGGTTTCGAAAAAAAGCTCGAAATCGTCGGTGTCGGATATCTCGCGGCAATCCAGAAGAACATGCTCCAACTCCGCGTTGGCTTCGCCAACGAACTGCAGGTGACCATTCCCCCGGAGCTCAGCGTCACCTGCCCGGACCAGACGCACATCACGATCAAGGGGATCGACAAGCAACTTGTGGGGCAGTTCGCTGCCGAGGTGCGGTCGTTGCGGAAGCCTGAGCCCTACAAGGGCAAGGGCATCCGCTACGAAAATGAACAGGTCCGCCGCAAGGCTGGCAAGGCGGTCACGAAGTAAAGGCATCACCATGGATCACTCACGCAGCATTCTTCGCCAGCGGGAACGTCGACGGTTTCGGGTGCGCCGCTCCATTCGCGGCACCGCCGAGCGTCCGAGGCTCACGGTCTTTCGTTCGCACCAGCACATCTACGCCCAGGTTATCGACGACGCGACCGGCAGGACCCTGGCTTCGGCAAGCACTGCCGACAAGGCGCTGCGAGACGGCGTCGGCTTCGGTGGCAACAAGCAGGCCGCCGAGGCGGTGGGGAAGGCGGTCGCCGAGCGGGCCAAGGCCGCCGGTATTGATCAGGTCTGCTTCGATCGCGGTTCTTTCCGATATCACGGTCGCGTCGCCGCGCTCGCCGAGGCTGCCCGGGCTGCCGGACTCCAGTTCTAAGCTCACTCGCTTCACACTTCGCATATCAGCAGACCTTCGGAGGCTCCTTCCCGTGTCTACAGGCAGAGAATCACGTACCGGCGAATTCGCCGAGAAGGTTGTGAAAGTGCGTCGCTGTGCGACCGTCGTCAAGGGCGGCCGGCGATTCAGTTTTGCCGGTCTCGTGGTCGTGGGCAATGGCCGCGGCAAGGTGGGATGCGGCTACGCCAAGGCCAACGAGGTGCCGTCGGCGGTGGAGAAGGCAATCAAGGACGGGATGAAGAATCTCGTCGAGGTACCCGTTGAGGCGGGCTCGATTCCACACCGCGTCGAAGGGCGGTACGAGACGTCTAAAGTCATCCTGCTGCCGGCCGGCCCGGGCACTGGAATCATCGCCGGCGCCGCCGTGCGGGCCGTTTGCGAGTCGGCTGGCATCCGCGACGTGCTCTCCAAGGCTCACGGGTCGACCAACCCGGTGAACCTCGTCAAGGCTGCGCTCGAGGCGCTCAAGCAACTGCGGCCGAAGGCCGACGTCGAGCGGCTCCGCGGCATCACGCTCTCCTGAAACACCTCGTCCGCCACGCCGCGGACGTCACCAAGGCACACTCAAACATGAAACTCAACGACGTCAATAAGGGCATCAAT
>QWQL01000183.1 GCA_003670825.1 Planctomycetota bacterium | reverse complement strand
GCGCGTCGTCTGACGCATAGAACTCCCGCGGCGTCATCCATCCCTGCGCCCGCGCGTCGAACCGCTCGATCTCGCGGCGGGCCCGGGGGCCGAGGTGGTGGGCAACGTCATCGACGTTGGAGATCGATTCGCCGTCGACGATCACCGAGGCGCCGCCGAGCGGCACGGTGGCCAGGCCGAACTGAGCCACCAGGTTTCGGAGCGGATCCTCGCCCACGGGCGTGTAGTCGTAGAGTTCGGCGGCACCGGCCTCGTAGTGGACCGGTGCGGCCGCGAACGAGGGGGTGAGGACCTTGCCGCCGACACGGCGACTCGCCTCGAAGATGGTCGTGCGAATCGTCGCGGCCGCGAACTGCCCGAGAAAATAGGCCGTGAGCAGGCCACCGGGGCCGCCGCCAACCACGGCGACCCGCCAAGCCCGGCCCGGTCCGTCGTGTGGCAGTGAAATCACAATGCCATTTGAACGGTTGACGCGGTCCCGCGTTGCGGTGGGCCAGGCTTTACCGGCCGGGCTGCCAGAGATGGAGCGTTTCCGCGGTCGGCGTGCCGTAGAGCACTTCGATCGGCAGCGCCGTGGAGACGTCCGCCGAGCCCGCGACCGGCTTCAGGGCCGTGATCGTCACGGGCGGTGGGGTCAGCGGCCCGCCGTCTGCGAACCAGATCCAGCCGGCAAAGGCGAAGGCCGCAAAAACGAAGCCGAAGGCCGCGAGCACGGGAGCGAAGGCCGCGAGCACGGGGGCGAAGGCGAGCAGTGGGCGGGGGCCCCACGGGCCGATCGAGGTGGAGAAACGCATGACGAGGCTCGATGGGAGGAGACCGGGAACGAATCCCCGGTGAGGGCCATGCCAAAAGTTTAGCCGCGCTTCCCGAGCGCGGCCGGGAGGCGGATGCCTCGATGGGCGTGCTCCGCGACCCTGCGGGTCGTTCGGGTCGTGACGTCAGTCCACCAGGCCGACGGGCTCAAACCGATCGACGTCGAATAGGCCTGCGGGGCCGATCTTGAGCGACGGAATCACGAGTAACGCCATGAACGAGAGCGTCATGAAGGGGGCCGCGAGCGTCGCGCCGAGGGCCTTGGCACGGCCGTCGAGGTCGGAATACGCGGCGGCCACCTCCCCGCCCGGCCGGTCCGACATCAGGCCGGCGATCGGCAGCGGGAGCACGGCGTCGCCGTCTGGTCCGGCCACGGAGAGCCCGCCGCGGGCACCGATCACGAGGTTCACGGCCCGGGCGAGCGCCTCGTCGTCGGCGCCGACGACGACGATGTTGTGCGAGTCGTGCGACACGCTCGACGCGATTGCCCCATGCCGGAGCCCGACGTTGCGGATGAATGCCACCGCCGGCGGGCGGTCGTCGTAGCGATCGACCACGGCGATCTTGAGGATGTCTGCGATCGGATCGGCCACGAGCCTCCCGTCCACCACGGGCACCGGCAGCCGCAGCGAGCCGGTGACGAGCTGGCCATCGAGCGCCTCGATCACCTTGACCACCACCGTCGGCCCCGCCGAGGCCGTCGGGATCGCGAAATCCGTGGTCCGCTTCGGCTTCACATCGAACCGATTGGGGGTCTTCGACTCCAGCCGTGGCCAGGTCGCCATGCCGTCGGCGGCGGCGAGCACGCCGTTCACGAACACCCGGCGGATACGGAGCGAGTCGAGGTCGTCCACCTCGAGGAAGTCGGCGCGGTCGCCGGGTTGTAGCAGTCCCACGGGGAGGCCGTAGTGGCGGACGGGATTCACGCAGGCCGCCTGCAGCACGTCGAACAGGTCGCTTCCCCGGCTGCGTGCCCGGCGGACGAGCTGGTCGATGTGGCCCACGAGGAGCTGGTCGGGATGCTTGTCGTCGCTGCAGAGCATGCAGCAGGCGGGATGGGAATCGATCAGGCTCGCCAGGGCGTCGAAGTTGCGGGCCGCCGATCCCTCGCGGATCAGGATCGTCATGCCAAGGCCGATCTTGTCGAGGGCCTCGTCGAGCGACACGCACTCGTGGTCGGTGCTGATGCCCCGGGCGGCGTAGGCCGCGGCGGCGCCTCCGCGGAGCCTGGGCGCATGGCCGTCGACCGGCTTACCCCGCGCCTTCGCCGCGGCGATCTTGGCGAGCACCTCGGGGTCGCCGGCGATCGCGCCGGGATAGTTCATCATCTCGGAGAGGTAGCCGATTTCGGGCCTGTCGAGCAGCGCCGCCACGCCGGCGGAATCGATCGCCGCGCCCGCGTGGTCGAAGGCCGTGGCGGGCACGCACGACGGGGCGCCGAAACAGAAGGTGAACGGCGATCGACCCGCGTCATCGAGCATGAAGTTTACGCCGGCGACGCCGAGCACGTTGGCGATCTCGTGCGGGTCAGACACGGTCGCCACGGTGCCGTGGGCAACGGCCAGCCGGGCAAACTCGGCCGGCGGCAGGAGCGAGCTCTCCACGTGCACGTGGGCGTCGACGAAGCCCGGCAGCAGCCAGGTGGCGTGCGGTGCCGGATCGTCGGCGATCGACTCGATCCGGCCGTCGCGGATCGAGAGCGTCGCGGGGCGGATCGACCGCCGCAGCGGGTCGACGAGATTCCCCGAGATCCGCCAGAAACCATCCTGCTGGGTCGGACGTGCGGGTGCCATTGCGGCATCGTACCCAAACGGGTCTGGCCCGTCCTGCCGGCCTCCGCCACGCACGGCGGGCCCGGCGGCGAAACAGCATCGCACGGTTCGTGGGTACCATGGGAAGGCGTCGCCGCGAGACCGCGCCGGCAGCCGAAGGCTTGGAGACCCGCGATGCGATGGTTCTGGATCGATCGGTACGAGGAGTTTGTGCGCGGCAGCCACGCCGTGGCGGTCAAGGCCGTGACGCTCGCCGAGGAGCATCTCCACGACCACTTTCCGGGGCTGCCGGTGATGCCCAACTCGCTGGTGCTCGAGGGGATGGCCCAGGCGGCAGGCCTGCTCGTGATCGACTCGATCGACTACGCTCGGCAGGTCGTGCTAGCGAAGGTGGGAAAGTCGGAGTTTTACTTCGACGCGATCCCGGGCGACGTGCTCCGCTACCGGGTCGAGATCGTCGACTCGAGCGATTCCGTCGCGCTCATCAAGGCGACGAGCACCGTTGGTGACCGGTTGCAGGCCGAGGCGGAACTCGTGATGGGCCTACTCGTGGAGGGGGACATGGTGCCGAAGCTGATGTCGAAGCGGGAACTGATGGAGTGGTTCGACAACCTCCATGTGTTCGAGGTCGGCACCAATGCGGATGGAACGCCGATCCCGTACGACCGGCTACCCCACGTGACCTGACACCTCGTCCTCAGAAGCTGCCCAGGCCGGTGCGGTAGGGGTCGTCGGCCGCGAAGTGGAGCGTGGTCTCGGCCGCGATCCATGCTCGACCGCGGACCGTCGGCACGAGCACCGAGCCTTCTCGCCTCACGCTCGCCTCGTAGACACCGCCGAGCACGCTCTCCTGCCGCCACGTGCGGCCCTCTTCGAGCATGCCATCCTCGAACAGGCAGCCGACCAGCGCGCTGGTGCCGGTGCCGCAGGGGGAGCGGTCGAACGCACCGTCCGGACAGAGCACGAACGCCCGTCCATCATGGCCGGCCTCGGCCGGCGGACCGAGCAGCATCACGTGGTCGATTGTCTCGCCGCCGTCACCCGTGATGCCACGGGCCTCGAGCGCCCGGCGGATCGACCAGGCCCGGGCCGTGAGCGCAGGAATCGCGGCGGGCTCGACCGGCAGGCCGTGGTCGCGGCAGATGGAGAACCACAGGCCCGAGGTGGCGACATCAATGCTGCCGTCGCTGCCGTCGTCGCAGCTGATTCTCAGCCCCCTGTGAATCCGCCGCGGCGGCACGCCCTCGAACGACGCATCCCCGCCGCCATGCCAGGTGACGCCCACCACCCCCGCCGGCGTCTCCAGGCGAAACGAGCCTGGCTCGATCCTGCCGAGCGAGCCGAGCGTGACGGCGAGGCCGATCGTGGCATGGCCGCACATGTCGAGATAGCCGACGCGGTTGACGTGAAAGGCCCCGAACCGGCACGTGGGATCGGCCGGCGGCACGAGGATCACGCCCACCATCGCGACGGCTCCGCGGGGATCGCCCACCAGCGCCCTCCGCACGTGGTCGTATCGTTCGCGAAACCGGTCGCGCCGCTCGCGGACCGTGCCGGCCCCGAGGTCGAGGCCGGCGCCGAACGACTCGTCGATCACCACCCGCGTCGGCTCGCCGATCGTGTGGGAGTCGATCACCCAGAGCTGCGAGGGGAGTCCGTTGCCGCTCATCGGGCCGGCGACCTGGGCCGCGTGGCGATCGCCGTGCGGATGATCCGGAGCACCCGCTCCCGCTCCTCACCCACGAGCGGCCGCCGCGGCGCCCGCACCGTCTCGCTGCCAAATCCCACTTCCGCGTCAGCGAGCTTGATGCACTGCACGAGCGTGGACAGCGTGTCGAGGTGCAACAGCGGCATGTACCAGCGGTAGACGTCGCGGGCCTCATGCCAGCGGCCCGCCATCGCGAGGTCCCAGAGCAGCCGGTTCTCCTCGGGAAACGCGTTGACCAGCCCCGACACCCAGCCCACGGCGCCCAGCAGGATGCTCTCGAGGGCGAGGTCGTCGACGCCGCCAAGGAGCACGAACCGGCCGCCCGTGAGGTTGACCAGATCAGTGATCCGCCGGGGATCGTCGCTCGACTCCTTCACCGCCACGATCGTCGGCTCGTCGGCGAGTTCGGCGATGTGCTCGGGCTTCAGATCGACCCCGTACGATACGGGATTGTTGTAGACCATGATCGGCAGCCCGCTGGCCTTCGCCACCGCGCGGAAGTGGTGGAGGTTTTCGTGGGGCTGCGCCTTGTAGACCATGCCGGGAAGCACCATCAGCCCGTCGGCACCGAGTCGCTCGGCCTCGGCCGCCCAGCGGCACGCCCCGCGGGTGGTGTATTCCGCGACGCCCGTGACCACCGGCACGCGGCCCCGCGAGGCCTCGATACCGAGCCGGAGCACCTCGCGCTTCTCGTCGGGGTCGAGCGACGTGCCCTCCCCCACCGTACCCATCACCACGAGGCCGTGAATGCCGCCGTCGATCAGCCGCTCGAAGTGTCGCTTCGTGGCCGCGGGGTCGAGGGATTCATCGGCGTGAAACTCGGTCGTGGCGGCGGCGTAGACACCCCTCCAGTCGATCGGCATCGGCACGGTCCTGCGGGGCAACGGAGATTGCGTCGCCGGCGGGGGCGACGAGAATCAAGAGCATACCCGGTGTGGATGGGCATGAACCAGCGACTACGACTGTCGAGCAAGGAGACACCTCATCACATGCATGCGCGTCTGATTCTCAACGGCAAGAAGGCCGATCGCCCTGATGTCCGCGAGGCGGTGCAGGCCGTCCGATCGGCGGGGCACCAGCTCGAGGTTCGCGTCACCTGGGAGCGGGGCGACGCCGTGAGATTCGTTGCCGAAGCCTCCCGCGAGGGTGTGCCGCGGGTGATTGCTGGGGGCGGCGACGGCAGCGTCAACGAGGCGGCCAATGCCCTGATGGCCGTCGACGCGGCGAGCCGGCCGGCGCTGGGCATCCTGCCACTCGGCACGGCCAACGACTTTGCGACGGCCTGCCGCATTCCCATGGATCCGGCCGCCGCCCTCTTACTCGCTGCCACGGGCGACCCGCGGCCGATCGATCTTGGCCGCTGCAACGACGCCTTCTTCGTGAATGTCGCGTCGGGGGGGTTTGGGGCCGCGGTGACGGCCGAAACGCCGGTGGAGTTGAAGAACTTCCTCGGCGGCGGGGCCTACACGATCATGGGCCTGGTGAAAGCGGTGAACTTTCAGCCGTATGACTGCTCGATCCGCACGCCGGCCGGCGAGACGACGGGGAGCGTGGTGGTAGGCGCGATCTGCAACGGCCGACAGGCGGGGGGTGGCCAGCCGCTCGCGCCCGATGCAGTGCTCGACGACGGCCTGCTCGACATCGTCTTTCTCCGGCCCTTCCCCGCGTCGGCGGCTGCCCAGGTGGCCGCTGAGATCGTGGCCAACCGCGGCGACGGCCGTTATGCGGTGCGGATGCGGGAGGCGTGGGTGGAGGTCTCGGCCCCCGCTGCGATTCCGGTGAATCTCGACGGCGAACCGGCGAACGGCACCAGGCTGCGGTTTTCCTGCGTGCCCGGCTGCCTCCGCGTGGTGCTTCCCGCGGACTGCCCGTGCCTGACGGCGTCGTCGTCCTGACCTCGTCGTGGGCGGCAACCGGCGAACGTGGGAGGCGAACCCGACACGAGCTTCGAATCCGACGAAGAGTCCCCCATGGAGGGGACGATTGGCGATGCCTCCGCCGCGTCACCGGGAGCACGAATTAGACGGTTTGGCCCATTCTTTGAGGCCGCGCCCTTGCCAAGAATATCCCCACGCCGGTAGGGTTCTGACACGTGGGCAGCGGGAACGCCCCACTCGAACAGTTTCCTCGACGCGATTCCGGCACGGAGACGTGCACCGAACGCAGAAAGCGATATTCCCATGGCGGTCAAGGTGGTGATTGCGGACGATCACGAGGTCGTGCGTCGCGGTTTGGTGAGCCTGCTGGCGGGACCGGAGGTCACCATCGTGGGTCAGGCCTCAGGCGGTGACGAGGCGGTGAAACTCACGAAGAAGACAAAGCCCAGCGTGGTGCTGCTCGACGTGCGCATGCCCGGCGTGGACG
>QWQL01000140.1 GCA_003670825.1 Planctomycetota bacterium | reverse complement strand
CTGGCTCACTGCCGGCCAAAACCACGCTCGCGATGCGACACACACACCGGCAGATGGGCACCGCAAGGCTTGTGCAAGCCTTTACAACCTCGGGGCAGAGCCCGTGACTACAGGCCGTTTGTACCCACAGATTCTGCTGAGGAGCCAAAAAATAAAACGATGAAAACCCTGGGAGTGCGGCTCGAAGCGACACCGGAATGTATAAGGATGTGTCTCTCCGACCGACCCCGACCCGTATCAACTATATCGACCGTTGGCGGATTCCGTTAACGATTTGGTTGCCATGCCCGCCATCCCCTGCGATCCCGCGTTGGCGCGAGAGTTTGCCGCTCAGGTCGTCCACGGACTCCGGGGGGCTGGGCACGAGACGTATTGGGCCGGAGGGTGCGTGCGGGACGAACTCCTCGGACGAATTCCGGCCGACTACGACGTGGCCACGGCCGCCCGACCCGACGATGTGCGGCGACTTTTCGGCCGTGGCCGGACCCTGGCCATCGGGGCGGCGTTCGGCGTGATCACCGTTCTGGGGCCGAAAAACGCCGGCCAGGTCGAGGTGGCCACATTCCGGGCCGACGCTCCCTACACCGACGGCCGCCACCCGGCCGGGGTGACGTTTTGCTCGGCGCGGGAAGATGCCCAGCGGCGGGATTTCACGATCAACGGCCTGTTCCTCGACCCGGCGACCGGCGAGGTGCACGACTTCGTGGGGGGCCGGGCCGATCTGGCTGACGGGATTATCAGGGCGATCGGCGTGCCGGCGATGCGGTTTGGCGAAGACCACCTGCGCATGCTGCGGGCGGTGCGATTCACCGCCTTTTTCGGCTTCGTTCTGGAGCACGACACCCGCGCGGCCATCGACCGGATGACGCACCTCGTGGCCTCGGTGAGCCCTGAGCGGGTGGCGGCCGAACTGCGGGCCATGCTCTCGCGGCCCGGCAGGCGGGAGGCCCTCGAACTGCTCGCCGACACCGGACTGGCCCGCGAGGTGCTCATGGAGGTGGCCCCACCGGCGATCCCGGCGGCCCGCTGGCAGGAGGCCACGCGGATCGTGGCGGCGTTTGACGAGCCCGACCTGCCGATGGCACTGGCCACGCTGGCTGAGCATGCCGGTACCGACGTGCTGGCACGGGTTCCCTCGCGGCTGCGGCTCTCAAACCGCGAAGCGAAGCAGGCGGCCTGGATTCACGCGGGCGTGTTGGCGCTCGCCGGGCCCGGAGATCCAGCCACGCAGCCGTGGTCGCGGGTGCAGCCCTGGGTGGCCCACGAGCATGCGGCGGCGCTCGCCGACGTCATCCGAGCCCGGGCGGCATGCGGCCACGGCGATCCGGCGGTGGCTGCGTGGTTGACGGCGCAGGTGGGGCGGCCCCGCCTCGACATCGATCCGCCGCCGCTGGTGACGGGGGACGAACTGCTCGCCGCCGGCATGCCGCCGGGAAAGCCGATCGGCGCGGCGCTAACGCGGGTGCGGGCCCTGCAGCTCGACGGCGGGATCACGACGAAAGGCGAAGCGATCGCCGCGGCGTTGAACGGCGAGTAGCCGAAGAAAAAAGGTGTCAGCCACCAAATCTGGGTAAGCTGGAGAAACCAAAATACCCCAGATTGCCCAGATTTGGTGTCAGCCACGAATGGCACGAAGATAGCCGTAAGTCCTTTCGTGGCAACCGCATCAGATGCCAGCACATCAATGCTATCGCTACCGGCTGGCGGCCGTGCCAACTGACTCAGCGCAAACAAGAAGACCTCAGGGCGAGAATGGAGTTGTTGAAGCCAACACTCCCGCACAAGAGGTCTTCTATGTCTGTCAGTATCGAGCAGGCGGTGATGCAGATCAAGCACGATGTCAGCAAGGCCTTCGATGCGGCTGCGATCGTGGCGTTGTGCCGATCGATCGGATACTCGTGGCGAACCAGGCAGTTTGACCCGGTGGCCACGATTCAGGGGTTCCTTCTCCAGGTGCTCCATGGCAACACGGCATGCAGCCACGTTCCCCGACTTCTGGGCAAAGACGTGACCGCGGAGGCCTATGGCATGGCCCGCAGCCGGCTACCGCTGGAACTATTCCAGCGATTGCTCGAGCAGGTCTGCAGTCGGCTTCGTGGGTGCGTCGACACCGCGGCCGGCTGGCATGGCCATCGAGTGTGGATGATGGACGGCTCAAGCTGCTCCATGCCAGATACTCCGGAGTTGCAGCGGGCCTTTGGTCAACCATCCGCGCAGGCTCCTGGCTGTGGCTTTCCCGTCGCACATCTTATGACGCTGTTTCACGTGGGCACTGGAATGCTGCTGCGGACAGCGATTGCGCCAATGCGGACACACGACCACGCGCAAGCCACTCGCATGCACGGAGCATTGGCACCCGGCGATGTCGTGCTCGCGGATCGTGGATTCTGCTCTTTTTCCCATATGGCAATGCTCTGGCAGTCCGGCATGCACGCCGTGTTTCGGGTTCACCAGAGGCAGATCGTCAGCTTTCTAAAAGGACGTATGCACGTGCCGCCAAGCCCGCCGTTTCCGCGGATGAAGCACGGCCGCGGCTTACCGAGATCACGCTGGGTTCAATGGGTTGGCCGGTGCGATCAGATCGTTGAATACCACAAGCCGCAGCATCAGCCGCGATGGATGTCGTCAGCGCAGTGGGCCGTTCTTCCGCCGACGCTTTTGGTGAGAGAGTTGCGGTACTCGGTCGTCTCGCACGGTTGCCGGACACGTGAGATCACGCTCGTCACCACGCTCCTCGATGCCAAGCAGTATCCAGCAGCAGATCTGGCAGAGCTCTATGGCAAGCGATGGCAGGTAGAGACGAATCTGCGGCACCTCAAGCAGACACTCCACATGGATGTACTTCGCACAAAAAGTGTCGATGGCATCCATAAGGAGTTGGCCATGTTCGTGATCGTGTACAACCTCGTCAGACTGGTGATGCTTGAAGCAGCCCAGCGGCAGGGCGTCATGCCCGACCGCATCAGCTTCGTGGATGCCCTGCGATGGCTGGTGGCAGCCGGGACCGGCCTGCCGCTGCGGAGAATTCGGGTGCTGCCACTCCGGCCCGACAGGCATGAACCGCGTGTACGAAAACGACGGCCAAAGAACTACCCGCTCATGACCAAACCACGCGCCGAGTTGACGCAAGCCCTTTCAGACCAAAGACTAAAGCCTTAACTTCGTGCCATTCGTGGCTGACACCTTTTTCTTGACACCTTTTTCTGAACCAGAGCCCGATTGGATCCGTACTGATATGAGCTGAGCTGGGAGGATTCTGTGGTTCGACGCGTCAAGCAATCCGTCTGGCTGGTCGTGGCGTGCGGAGCGTTCGCGGCCCAGGTCATGCCGCTAGCGTGGAGCGGCGAGTGCGGGTGCTGCACGGCCGAGAGTCACGCGTGCTGCGAGCACTGCCCTGCAGAACCCACTGCTCCTCCATGCCACTGCCGACTCGATGTCAGGCACCACCAGCCACTCTCGGTGCCGAGGGGCACATCACCCGGTCCCGATCCGTTTGGGCAGGTGGCGACAGGTGATTGGGCCGCTCTGGAAGCCCCGCCGGCGCTTGGGGTCAGTCGAGAATATCTGGCGGCATCTCGTGCCGTGCCGATCCGGCCAGTCCGGATCCTGTATGGCGTGTGGCGGGACTGAATCGGCCGCCGAATCGATGTCTGCCTGTCGTAGGGCGTGAGCCCGTCGACTGGGTGACATCCGCGGTGGTTTCCCACGGTCACACGTCGTGACGTGGTGTGTTCGATTCAGTGATTCCATGGAAAGGTTTTTCTCATGAACAGTCTGATTCTTCTGGCGACACTAGCCTTCGTGCCCGCCAACTTTAGCGGCCAGCATGCTGGCTGCGACACATGTGAGTGCTGCGGGTGCTGCGACACGGGCAGTTGCGAGTGCACGAGTTGCACCTGCGACTGCTGTGTCGGCGAGTGCCCGACTGCCGGCGTGAAGGCCGAGCAGGAGGGATGCTGCGGCTCCGGATGCTGCGGCACGTAGCACCTGACGCTTGCTCAGCGTGCGTGTCTTGGGCGGCGGGGGACGAACGTCTCCCGCCGCCCTCTTTCGTTGACGCCACTACGTCCATGAGCCGGTCGACTTCTCGAAGCGGGATTGCCACAGCGCTGCGGCGGAGGGAACCCCGTCCCGAAAAAGTCTCAACGGACGCTGGCACCAACACCTTCACGTCGGCGAGGTACGCTAATGACCCCACACGGAGCCCCTTCAAGTCATGGCCATCGATCCCATCTGCGGCATGACCGTCGACGAGCAGACCGCCACGAGCGCACTTCGCGACGGCGTCACTTCCTACTTCTGCTCCGAGGGCTGCCGCCGGAAGTTCGTGGCCGCTGAGTTCCTTCCCATGGCGGCGTCCTGCTGCGGGTCGCACCGCCCGACAGCCAACGCACCTGCCGGCCGCGCCGATGCCATCTACACCTGCCCGATGCACCCGGAGATCGAGCAGATCGGCCCCGGCGCCTGCCCAAAGTGCGGCATGGACCTGGAGCCGAAAACCCTGCAGCTCGACTCGGGGGATGACGATCCCGAACTCCGCGGCCTGGCCCGGAGGTTCTGGATCGCCGCCGCCCTCACGCTGCCGGTGTTTCTGATCTCGATGCTGCCGATGCTGGGCGTGCCGGTCGATCGCTGGCTGGGACCGACGGCGCATCCGTGGCTCCAGCTGGTGCTCGCCACGCCCGTCGTGCTCTGGGCCGGCTGGCCGTTCTTTGAGCGGGGCTTCCGCTCGCTCGTGACGGGCCACCTCAACATGTTCACCCTGATCGCCATCGGCACCGGCGCCGCGTATCTCTCCAGCCTCGTCGCCGTGCTCTTTCCGGCGGTGATCCCGCACCAGTTCCGGCACGACGGCGGGGTGCCGGTGTACTTCGAGGCGGCGGCAGTGATCATCACGCTGGTGCTGCTCGGGCAGCTGCTGGAACTGCGGGCGAGGCACCGTACGGGGGCTGCCATCCGCGAGCTGCTCTCGCTCGCTCCGCCCGCGGCCCGGGTGGTCCGCCGCGGTGAGGAGCGCGAGGTGCCGCTCGACGAGGTCCGGCAGGGCGACCTCGTGCGGGTGCGGCCCGGCGAAAAGATCCCAGTGGACGGCCGACTTACGGAGGGCGGAAGCTCGGTCGAGGAGTCGATGATCACCGGCGAGCCGATGCCGGTGGAGAAGCGGGTCGGCGATGCGGTGATCGGCGGCACCCTCAACCAGACCGGCTCGTTCCTGATGGTCGCCGACAAGGTCGGCAAAGACACCGTGCTCGCCCGGATCATCGGCATGGTGGCGGATGCCCAGCGGAGCCGGGCGCCGATCCAGAAGGTCGCCGACGCGGTGGCGGGCTATTTCGTGCCCGCCGTCCTGGCGATCGCGGTCGTCACGTTTCTGGTCTGGGCGATCGCGGCACCGGAGCAGCCGCCGCTGGCGTGGGCCTTCGTCAACGCCATCGCCGTGCTGATCATCGCCTGCCCCTGCGCGCTCGGGCTAGCGACGCCAATGTCGATCATGGTCGGCATCGGCCGCGGGGCGCGGGAGGGCGTGCTGGTGAAAAACGCCGAGGTGCTCGAACGGCTCGAGAAGGTCGACACCGTGGTCGTCGACAAGACGGGCACGCTCACCGCCGGCCGGCCGACGCTCACCGAGTGCCTTCCGGTGGCGACCCTCGGCGAAAACGACCTGCTGCGGCTGGCCGCGAGCGTGGAGCAGCAGAGCGAACACCCGCTGGCCAGGGCGATCGTGGCGGGCGCCGCAACGCGAAACATTTCGGTGCCCGCGGTAGCCCAGTTCGATTCCGTGACGGGCGGCGGTGCCCGCGGGCATGTCGAGGGCCGCGCGGTGCTCGTCGGCACACGGGTCTGGCTCGCCGAGGAGGCTGTGGCCGATCTGGCGGCGCTTGACGATCGCGCCGAACAGCTCCAGCAACAGGGCCGTACGGTGATGCGTGTCGCCGTGGACGGGCGATTCGCCGGGCTGATCGCGGTGTCGGACCCGATCAAGGCTTCGACGCCCGAGGCGGTTCGCAGCCTCCACGACCTCGGGCTCCGAATCATCATGCTCACCGGCGACAGCGAACAGACGGCCCGCACCGTCGCCGCCGGCCTGGGGATCGATGAGTATCGAGCCGGCGTGAAGCCTGCAGGGAAGCACGCGGTCGTGCGGGCGTTGCAGGCGGAAGGTCGCACGGTGGCGATGGCCGGCGACGGCATCAACGACGCCCCCGCGCTGGCCGCGGCCGACGTCGGCATCGCGATGGGCACCGGCTCCGACGCCGCCATCGAGTCGGCCGGGGTGACCCTCGTGAAGGGCGACCTCCGGGGGATCGTGAAGGCGATCCATCTCAGCCGTCATACGATGCAAAATATCCGCCAGAACCTATTCTTCGCCCTGATTTACAACGCGCTGGGCGTGCCGATCGCAGCCGGGGTGCTCTATCCGCTCTCGAGCCACCTGCTGCTCAACCCGATGATCGCCGCTGCGGCCATGAGCCTGAGCTCGGTGTCGGTCGTGGCCAACGCGCTGCGGCTCCGGTCGATGAAGATGGGCTCATAGTCGCCAAAAAATCCGGGACGGGAGCAGTCCTGTTCGGCACGGGCCGTGCTGTCGGCTGATTCTGGGTCCCGGTGGTGGACGGACTGTGGGCCTTTTCTTCAGGGAGAGGCCGAGGAAGGCCGGGTGAGGGTGCCTAAAACATGGTGAGCGGCGG
>QWQL01000039.1 GCA_003670825.1 Planctomycetota bacterium | reverse complement strand
TCGGCGAACGCTCGAGGAGCCTTGGGCGTATCCTCGCCCCGGCGACAATCCGAAGGACCGCGAAGCGGCGACTTTCGCCGTCCCCGAGCCGGATCTCTTCACAAGACGTAGCGCAACTTTTCACGAGAGGAACTGATCGATGGCTAAGCAACTCCGCATCGGGATGATCGGCTACGGCTTCATGGGCCGCGCCCACTCCAATGGCTACAACCGCGTCAAGGACTTCTTCGACCTCGAATACCTGCCCGTGCTGCAGGCGGTGGCGGCCCGCGACGCCGACAAAGCCAAGGCCTTCGCCGACCGCTGGGGCTACAAGAGGGTGGAGACCGACTGGCGGAAACTCGTGGCCGCCGAAGACATCGACGCGGTCGACATCTGCACGCCCAATAACCTCCACGCCGAGATCGCCATCGAGGCCGCCAAGCACGGCAAGGCGATCCTCTGCGAGAAGCCGCTGTCGATGGACGCGGCCGAGGGGGAGCGGATGTGCGAGGCCGTCGAGAAGGCCGGGGTGCCCAACATCGTCTGGTACAACTACCGCCGCATTCCGGCGGTGACCTTCGCCAAGCAGATCATCGACTCAGGAGCGCTCGGCCGCGTGTTTCATTACCGCGCGGAGTTTCTCCAAGACTGGACGATCAACGCCGACCTACCCCAGGGGGGCGCGGCTCTCTGGCGGCTCGACGCCGCGGCCGCCGGCAGCGGCGTGACGGGCGACCTGCTGGCGCACTGCATCGACACGGCGCTCTGGCTCAACGGGGGCATGAGCGACGTCACGGCGATGACGGAAACGTTCGTGAAGGAGCGGATGCACCAGCTCACCGGGAAGGTGGAGAAGGTGGAAATCGACGACGCCTGCTCGTTCCTCTGCCACTTCAAGAACGGGTCGCTGGGGCTGTTCGAGAGCACGCGGTATGCCCGGGGCCACAAGGCCCTCTACACGTTCGAGATCAACGGCGAGAACATGAGCCTGAAGTGGGACCTGCACGATCTCCACCGGCTGCAGGTCTTCGATTACAAGGACGCCGGACCGATGCGGGGCTGGAAGAGTATCCACGTGACCGACAGCGACCATCCTTACATGGACAAGTGGTGGGTGCCGGGGCTGGCGATTGGCTACGAGCACTCCTTCGTGCACCAGGTGGCCGACTTCCTCGAGGCGTATGCCAAACAGCAATCGGCACACCCGACCTTCCGCGATGCGCTCGAGACCCAGAAGGTCTGCGACGCGGTGCTCTCCAGCGCCAAGAGCCACCAGTGGGTCGCGGTGACCTGACGCCGTGAACGCCCGACTCGTGGTGGCGGCGATCGCGTGCCTGGTGCTGGTGGCCGTGGGGCTGCTCGCCCGCCCGGCGAGGTATGAGGTCGATGGGCTCTCGATGGCACCGGACGTGATGCCCGGCGACGTCGTCATCACGCAGCCGTTTCCGGCGGCCGACCGGGCCCGACGGCCGGAGCGGTTCGAGCGGTGGATCGTCGACAGCCCTGCGGATGAAAGAGCCCTCAAGCGGGTCGTGGGCCTACCCGGTGAGACGCTCGCGATCGTGAATGGCGACCTGCTGGCAGACGGAATGGCCGTGCTCAAGAGCCCGCGAGTGCTCGCGGAGGTCGGCATCGAGCTGGCAACGATCACCGCCGGGCCGTCCTCCGGGCGGTTCGACCTGCCCCCGGCCGAGGTGCTCGACGACGCACCGTTCGCCACCGAGGTGAACCGCACGCTCGTGACTGTCAACGATCTGGGAATCGCGGCGGTCGTCCGCACGGCGACCGGCGCCGCGGAGATACGGCTCACCGGCGGCGGGCGGCGGGTGACATGGCGACCGACTCCCCACACCCGCGGCTGCTTCGTGGCCGGTCGGCTCGACGGGTGTTTCGTCGCCACCGCATGGAAACTGCCTCTGCGTGCCGTGGCGGCCGGGCGTGCGTGCCTGCCCGCTGCCCCTCCAACCTGGGCGCATGAGGAGGCCTGGCCCGCGGGAGACGCTGACTCCGGTTCTGGATGGTCGGCCGAGATCGACGATCCTGCGGCCATCGTGGAGCGGGTCTGGGGATGGCGTGATGTTCATTACCGGCCAGCAGACGGCGTGGCCGAGTGGCGACTCGGCACCGGCAGCTTTCTCGTGCTCGGTGATTTTCCCACCGCCAGCCGCGATTCGCGGCACTGGGGGCCGCTGGCCCGCGAAGCCCTGCGGCATCGGCTCGCGCCCTGAACGGTGAGCCGCTCCCGACCTCCCGCATCGTCGTCGCGTGACGCCCTCCGCGACCCGCCCGACGGCCCGCAACGCTGGGCGTGCCAGGATCGTCATTCCGGCCGGGGAAAGCACCGGTCTGCTTCGGGGAGCACCACCACGCCGTCGGCCCGACGGGCCAGCCGCTCGACCACTTCGGGCCCGGCCGCGTAGCCAAACTCCAGCTCCTCGACCACATCTTCTGCGAGTCCCGAAAGCAACACGAGCCGCCGATCGTCGAGGGCCCGCGCGAACAGCCGCGTGTGGAGCGCATCGGCGATCAGCGCCAGGTCGCCGGTGGCGATCGCTTCGTGCAAGAGCGGCTCGAGGGGCGCTCCCTGACGCCACCGCTGAAAGATCAGCCCCGGCGGCACATCGACGGCACATGCCACGCAGATCGTGCCGCCTGGGCGGGTGGCCCGTGCCGCGGCGGCGACGGCGGCGGTGATGAGTCCGAATCCACCGGTAGGGTTCGACAGCGACGCGACGGCGACGGATGCGGTCGGCTCCATCGCAGGGCACCAGGCGGCCGCCGCGGAGCGGGCCTGCCGGCCGGCCTCGTCGGGCAGTCCGAAGCACGCGGAGGCAAGCGTGCCCGCGGCACCGCGGACGACCTTGAGGTTGGCACACACGCCGAGTTGCCAGGCGATCTCGTGCATGCTGCTTTTCCAGTCGGCGAGCGCTCCGCGACCGCGGCGAGTGAGCGTCTTGAGCAAATCGTGGCGACAGCTCCCCCGGGCGAACGTGGGCCAGAGTTCTCCTTCGATCGACCTGCCGCCGAGCGCCGGAGCCCAGCCCCATTCGCCCACGGCGACGACCACGTCGGCATCGATGAGCGGGCGGGCGAGGTGCAGCGGGCGACCCGCCTCGTTGGCCGTGAGGTAGGCGGTGGCCGCTTCGATCTCGGGATCGAATGCCAGGCCGCCGGGAACAGGCACGTGGATCCCGGCCTCGACCCCCGCTTCAAATCCCAGCCTCGGCCCCCCGAGCACCGTGACATCCGCCGGATCGATGCCGGCCGAGAGGAGGCAGTCTCGCACCGCCGCGACGACGGCCACGGCCTGCGGCACCTCGCCGGCGACAGCGACCACCACGCGATCGCCTGGCACGACGTGGGCCGCAAGCGGAGGTCCGTGTTGGGGCGCGGTGATCGCCTCGGTGACAAGCCGGCGCCCTTCCTCACCGTCTGCTCCGGCAGGCGGCTCGAAGGCCGTCAGCGGTGAACCGGGTAGGGCCTCGAGCACCAGTGGTTCATCAGCGCCGTAGTCGAGCGTGGTCGAGTGCACGATGACAAAACAGAGGGATGGTGAGGGGTGGAATCGACGCGAAACCGCCATCTTATCGTCGCGCCGCCCGCGGAGAATGATCTGGCCTGACCAGCGGTGTTTGCGGCAAGATGCGGCCATGAAACCTTCAGTCTCCGCCCGGCAGACGTTCCCGGCCCTCGCCGCAGCCATCCTCCTCGCCGGCTGCGGCGAGGATCCACGGGGCCTGATCACCGAGATGGGCCGGGCCTACCGCGGCGCGGCCTCCTATGCCGACGACGCCCGTGTCGTCGTGCGGCAGACCAGCGGCGCATTGTCCACCGACGCGGCATTTCCCTTCCGGGTCGCCTTCTCGCGGCCCGACCGGATCCGCATCGATGCCTACGACGCGCGGATCGCAGCCGACGGCACCAGGCTGTTTGCGGCAGTGGGCGGGGTGCCGGGGCAGGTGCTCGCCGAGGCCGTCACGAGCCCGCTCTCCATGGATCAGATCTTCGCGGACGATGCGGTGCGGACGACCCTCGCCGAAGGGGAGGCCGGCTGCCCCACGCAGCTGCCGCTGCTGCTCGCCGACGACACCGTCGACCTGATCCTTGCAGACGCTCGCGAGGCCCCGCGGATCCTGGGCACGGAGACGATCGATGGCCGGGCATGCGCCCGCATCGAGATCGTGAAGCCCGACGGCGTGCTCGAACTCTGGATCGACCGCGAGGCGAAGCTCCTGCGGCGCATGAAGGTGCCGACCGCCGCCTATGCCGCGGAGCTGTCGCGGCAGGCAGGCGGTCCGGTGGGCATCTCGGTGGAGGTCGAGTTTGCGGGGGCCTCGTTCGACACCACCGCGCCCGCGGAGGTGTTTACCTTTGACATCCCCGCCGGCGCCGCCGAGGTCTCGCGGCTCGAGCCCCTGCAGCCGCCCCAGCCGGTGCATCCGCAGATCGGCAAGCCCGCCGACATCGGACCGCTGGCGCTGGCGGATGGCACGACCGTGTCGCGGGAGGAGCTGCGGGGATCGGTTGTCGTGCTCGAACTCTTCTTCGAGGGCTGCGGTCCTTCCACCCACGTCATGCCGCAGGTCGCGACCGGGCTGGCCGATTCCGTCGCCGCGCATGCCCGCCGTCATGGCGGCGAGCGGCCCGCCGTGCGGCACTTCGCCGTCAGCCTCGATCCCGAGGAGGTGACGGTGGACTCGATCCGAAAGAAGCTCGCGGAGTTTGGCGGTGTGGGCACGCTCGCCCGCGATCCGCAGGGCGTGCTGCCGCAGTCGCTCATGCTGGAGTCGTTTCCAGCCACGGTCATCCTCGCGGCCGACGGCACGGTGGCCGATGTGATCACGGGCCACCACGGACAGATCGCCAGCGACGTCGCCGAGAGCCTCGCGGCCGCCAACGCCTCGACACCGACCGGGCCGCTCGTCCGCACGCGGTACGAACGGCGGCTGGCCGGCTATCGACGCGAACTCGATCGGGCTGCCGGCGGAAGCACGGGATCGCGGCTGCCCGAGCAGGTGATCGCCCCGCGGCGACAGCCCGTGCGATTCAAGCTCGAACCGGCATGGCGGGCGGCCGGCGTGGCGCTGCCTGGCAACCTTGTCTGCCTCGATGCGGCGCACGCCGCGACCGACGTGCGGATCGTCGCCCTCGACGGCTGGCGGACCGTGGTCGTGATCGATGCGGCCGGCACTGAGATCAGCCGGCACGAACTCGATCTGCCAGCCGATGCAGGCGTCAGCTTCCTGCGCACGACGGTCGATTCCGCCGGCAGGCGGTGGTGGCTGGCGGGCCGCCGAGGTGGCCAGACCGTGTTCGTCTTCACGGCCGATTGGAAGCTCCATGCCACCTCTCGGGCATTGGGTGACATCCGGCACGCGGGCATGAGCGACGCCGACCTCGCCGACCTCGACGGCGACGGCACTCCCGAACTGGTGGTCGGCCACCTGGGCACCGGTGGCGTGCAGGCCGCAACCCTCGACGGTCGCCCGCTGTGGGAAGACCGTACGGTCGCGCCGGTGATCGACCTCGCCATCGGCGAACCGCATGCCGCCGGGGGCGGCCGCGACGTGCTCTGCGTCACGGCGGCCGGCCGTATCGTGCGGGCCGACCGCACACGGCAGGAAGCCGTCACGCCAGGCGACCCGCCGCCGCTGCCGCTCGGCGAACTCACGGCTGGCCCGGTGGCCGCAGACGCCGCCTGGGCACTGCTCGGAATCGCGATGCTGCCCGGCAGCGGCCGGAGGGGCGTGGGGATCGATTCCAGCTCGCTCGAAGCGACCTGGGATCTGACGCTGGGCGAGGGGACCCACCGAGCCGGGCCGATCGATGCGGTGGCCTGGGCCGATCTGCTCGGCACGGCACGGCGGCAGTGGCTGCTCGCGGCCCCCGACGGCTCGGTGACGGTGGCCTGGGCCGATGGCCGGGTCGTCGACCGCTACCAGCACGGCCAACCGCTCGTCGGCCTGGGCGGCTACCGACACGACGGCGTCGGCTACGTCGTGATCGCCTCACCACGCGGGCTCGAGGCCCTCAGGGTCGCCGACGTGGCCCTGGACTGACGTCACATCTTTCCCGGCCGGCACAACCGGTCCCTGCGGTGCGGCCGCTCATCCCGGCAGCCTCCCCTCGACGAAGCACGTGTGGGCCAGAGAGGCTTGCACCACGTTTCCGGGAGTACCGACCGTGCGTTTCACCCGCCACATCATCGCCGCCGCCATCGTCGCCACCGTGCCATCGCTGCTCGCGATCGGTTTCGCGGTCGCCCAAGAGACGATGCCGGCCATGGAAGACTCCACGATGATGTCCACGGAGGGTGCGGGAAACGCCTGCGGTTGCCGAAGCGGGCAGCAACCGCCGTGGCACGCCAGCGTGGGTGGGACGGAATGCCGACCGTCGTGCCACCCCTGCGGCGTGTTCCACGCGGATCCGTGCGGTCAGTTGCAGGCGAAGCATGACCTCCACCGTCATGGCTGCGTCACGCCGCCGCCCTGCTTCCCGCGGCTCCAGGCATGGTGGGCGTATGGGTCGTTGCCCACGCCCAAGCCGCTGGCACAGCCCCGTTGCCACCAGTGCGGCGCGGCGATCGAGGGAGGCTTCTAAGCTCGGCCCCCTTCGACGCGACGCCTGTTTCGGCGGCGAACGACGACACCCTCTGACGCGGTCCGGCCGGTTTGTGCCCCCGGCCGGGCCGCGGCGTCGTTTTCGGGGCTCACCAGCCGGCAATCCGGGCG
>QWQL01000042.1 GCA_003670825.1 Planctomycetota bacterium | reverse complement strand
TTTCAGTTCAAGGCATGGGTCGATGCGGGCATCATCAAGAACGTCACGAAGATTACCGCCTTCATGAATAGCTCACGCCGCTGGCATGGCATGGAGGTCTCAGGCTATCTGCCCAAGCAGCCAATCCCCGACACGCTCGACTGGGACAGCTGGCTGTCGACGGCACAACCGCATGACTACAATCAGGGCTACGTCAACGGCGATTGGCGGTCGTGGTTTGATTTCGGCAACGGTGCGCTCGGCGACTGGGGCGCGCACATCATCGACACGGCCCACGAGTTTTTGAATCTTGGACTGCCGACCGAGGTGGATGCCGTGAAGCTCGAGGGCCACAGCCCGTACATCTTCCCGCAGGCCTCGACGCTGGCCTTCCGGTTTCCGGCCCGTGGCACGCAGCCGCCGGTCGAGCTGACCTGGTATGACGGACAAAACAACCGGCCGCCATTGCCCGACTCCATCGGCGAGGAGGAGGAAAATACCGATCTGCCGCCCGATGCCGACGGGAAACGCGCTCGCAAGAAACGCGGGCCTGGCAAGGTGATTTACGGTGAAGGCCTTACGTTCTTGGGCGGCTCCCATGGCCGCACGCTGCGCATCATCCCGGAGGAGAAGGCACGCGAGATGGCGTCGTCGCTCCCAACGGTGCCCGACAGTCCTTCCAACCACTTCGAGAATTTTCTGCTCGCCTGCAAGGGCGCGGAGACATGCCGCTCGTCCTTCGCGGTGGCCGGACCACTCTGTCAGGCGATGGCACTCGGGGTCATCGCCCAGCGGGTGAATGCGAAGCTGGCGTTCGACCCGGCCACCAAGCAAATCACCAATCATCAGGCCGCCAACGATCTCCTGGCCGGCGTACCGCCGCGCCAGGGCTGGGATGAGTTCTACCGGATGTAGCCGGGCGAACCGCCACCGTTCTCCCGGCGTCGCCACACGACCACCGAATCGGGAGTCGTTGCATCGTGAACGCCCTCCCGCCCCAGCGACTGGCCCCACCGAGCAGTCATTGACGCGGGCGGAGCTTGGGCTCACGCTACACTCGGAAACCGAGCCCTTCGCCTCGAACCATCGCCGCTCCGGAGACGAGACTATGCCGCACCTTCGATCCTCTGTGCTCGTCGTCGCCGTCGCGATCTCAGTCGTTCACTCCGCAGCACCGCTCCTTGGTGCGGATGAAGTAACCCAGTGGAAGAAGCACACCATCAACCACCGATCGCCATTCGAGGCGGTGGGCGTCGCCGATGTGAATCGCGACGGCAAGCCAGACGTGTTTTGCGGAGACTCCTGGTATGCCGCTCCCACGTGGACGCAGCACAAGGTGCGGAATGTTTCCCCGGGAACGAATCCGCAGTACCACGAGGATTTCGCCGATGCGCCGCTCGACGTCAATGGAGACGGAAAAGTCGACATCGTCACGTGCGCGTACTTCAGCAAAACAGTCGCCTGGGTGGAGCAGCCGGCGGACCCCACGACGCCATGGACCGAACACACGATCGACCTGCCCGGCTCCATGGAGACGGGCTATCTCCTCGATCTCTATGGCGACAAGACGCCCGTCTTCATCCCCAACGTGGGCGACAAGGTTGTCTTCTATGAACTCACGTCGAAATCCCCGGCCGTGGCATGGACCAAGCGATCGCTCGGCACCCAAGGCGCCGGCCATGGGAGCGGCCATGGCGATATCAATGGCGATGGAAGAATCGATCTGATCGCTCCGACGGGCTGGTACGAACAGCCTGCCGAGCGAACGGGCGAATGGGTATTCCATCCGGAGTTTCAACTCGGAGCCGCCAGCATCGAGATCATCGGCCATGACTTCGACGGGGATGGCGACACCGATATCGCCTGGGGAATGGGGCACGAGTTTGGCCTGTACTGGCTCAGGCAGTCGACCGACGCAGACGGCACACGCACGTGGACGAGGGAGGATATCGATACGAGCTTTTCACAGGTGCATGTCCTGGCTCTCGCAGACTTCGATCGGGACGGCGCACTTGAGTTCGTCACGGGAAAACGGATCTACGCGCATGCCAGCGAGCCCGGCGCCACCGCGGAGCCCTGTCTGTTTCTCTACAAGTACAACCGCGGCACGTCGACCTGGTCGAAGAGCGTGGTGTATCTCGGTGATCCAGCCCCCGCAGCGCCGCTCAACCCGGAACAGCGGGATGCCTTCAAGGATTTCCGGCCCGGCTCCGCCGGCACCGGATTGCAGATGGCGGTCTACGACATGGATGCCGACGGCGACGTCGACATCGTGGCCCCTGGAAAGTCAGGGCTGTATTGGTTCGAGAACCCGGCAGCGCCGTGACCAACCAAGGGATGGCCCGGCCACTGTCACTTCCGCCAGCATAGCCGAGCTGATGAGCGACCCGTGAGCCACGTGCTGCCGACTGCTGTGCCCCACAAACGGTTCTCGGAACACCTGCGTTTCCCCCTTTGAGTGGCGGTTTTCTTATCGTCGGCGCAGAGTCTCTCCTCGTCCGGCATCATGGTGACTTCGTTGGTGCCTCGAGCTGCGGCGTCTCTACGAAGGTGTTGCCCATGAAGCCGACTTCCCGCCAGCCCATGTCGTCTATCAGGATCAGGATGATGTTAGGCGGCCGCGGCCGATCAGCCGCAACGGCGACCAAAGCATGAAGACAGCACGCGGCGATCAGCGTGGTCGCGAGAGTCACTGCGATCCTCGCGACAGTGCGGTTCAACGCTGGGCGCCGCGTTCATAGGTGTAGGTCAGCGTGCCCTCAGCAAGAGTGATGTCGCGGATCGCATCGAGCAGTGCATCCCGCGTGGCCTCGCGTGTCGGGAGATTCGGCTCAGCCGACAACGCGTAGATGGTGATGTGATACGTCTTTACTCCGGGCCCCTTGGAGCACATCGGGTCATACTCGGCTCGCTGCTTGTCGTTGAGGCCCGTTGTCCCGACGTTGCTCGAGTTTTTTGACAGGTTCGTGCTCTTTCCGGGAATGCCGTACACGACCCAGTACGACTTCAACTGATCAGGTGCCTGGTGCCAGAGCGTGAGGGCGTAGGACTTCGTGCCGGGAGGGCCGGCCTGCCACTCCACTGGCGGCGACACGCCGGCGCCGTCGCAGGTGAACTCCACCGGGAGATTGCCGTCGGGGCCGATGGCGGGGCTCGTGACGGTGAGGCTTTCAGCACCCGACGACGCCGTGGCCCCGGCCCGCTCTCGCGCAGCGGCCCGCCTGCCGGAAGAGGACGGCGGTGGTTGGCGATCGTCGGGGCCCTCAGGCGGAGGCGGTGGTCGATCGTCGCCAGGCCGAGGTGGGCCATCACCGCGCCTCGGCGAGTTGCGTGGGCCACCTCCACCGCGTGGACCGCCCTCGCCACGAGGCCCGGGGCCGCCCCGGCCACCTTGGCCCTGGCTGCGGGGTGTGTAGGTTTCCGTGGTCTTCTTGCCGGACGGATCGGTGTATTCAAACGCCAGCGTGCCGTCGCCGCCCAGCTTGTAGTCGACAAAACCCTGGCGGTCGCCAACCTCGTAGGTGAGCCGACGGCTGGTGGGTGTGGGTGACGTAAAGCCGACGATGGTCGCGCCGCGAAGCGGCTGAAGCGACGGTCGCACGGGCTCAGCCCGCGGCTGCGGATCAACCTGGCCATCCCGTTCCGTCACCTCACCGTGGAAGCCGCCATTCAAATACGGATAGGCCTTCGTGGCGTGGTAGTGATAGTGGCCGTCGGCGTCCTCGTGGCCATTCAACCAGTCGAGGCCGGTGACTTTGGATCCGTCGGGCTCCGTGTAGCCATAGATTGGATAGCCGTCGAGCGCATAGGCGATCGGCATCCCTTTGCCCACCTGCTTCTCGAGATGCACCGGCGCGATGTGGTAGTGGTAGTCGTCGGCCCTGCCGCAGTGGCCGCCGTAGTCGTCAAGCTCGCCGATCAGAAAGGCATCCTCGCCGCGGTTGTTGAGCGGATTGAAGATCGGCACGCCGTTGACGGCCAGCGCGATCGCGCCACGTAGAAACCCGTTTTTCGTGCTGGCAGGGTTCGACGCCGGCACGGGCTCTAAGGGAATCCGCCAGGCGTTGTCGCCGACATATTTCTGGGGCAGCGGCACCTGCTGCTGCCAGGCCCGGATTCCCACCATCAGCGGGTGGTCTGGGATGCCGTTGCTTTCGACGAAGAAATAACGGTCATCGCTGCGGCACGAGATCGCCTTCAGTTCGACGAACGGCTCAAAGGCCCTGGCGATGTCAGCGTCGGCCGGCCACTCGGGCTGGGCAGCGGCTGTGAGCAGGAACCGCGGCTCCGTGGGGGGCGATGGCTGCGACGCGCCCTCGGCGATGGCATCGGCATGATCGTGGCGGCTGTGCTCGCCATCGCGGTGGCGATGCCATGGGTGAGCCGTGGCGATGCCCGATGCGAGTGTCGTCAGCAGCAGACAGGCAAACGCAAATAGGCTCCGGTCGCGGGCGTACATCAAGTTTTTCTCGTCCGTTTCATGTTTTTTTGTTCCCCTTTTGACGCGTCTGATGTGGTGTCGCCGGGTCAAAATCTGGATTGGGCATTGGCATCTGGGCAGCAACCTCGGCCAGGTAGTTCTCGAGACACTCTCGCATCCGCTTTGCCTCGGCCGGTAGTCGCTGGGCGAGATCGTTTCGTTCGCCAATGTCCTTGGAGAGATCGAACAGAACCACGCGATCGTCCTCGTAGAATCGGATGAGCTTCAGCGGCCCGATCCGGATCGCCGAGTGGGGCCCGTCGTCGCTCTGGTAGTGGGGGAAGTGGAAGACCAGTTCGTCCCGAGGCCGCTGCACAAGGCCACTGCCTTCGTGGGTGAGCAGCGACGCGATGCTGCCTCCCTCGATCCCCTTCGGAATCGAGGTCGCCGGAATACCGGCCCACTCACACAAGGTCGGGAGGAGGTCGTAGCCCACGACAGGCAGATGGCACCATGAGTCGGCAGCGATGCCGGGGCCGCGGATGATCAGCGGCACGCGAATGCCCCCTTCCCAGACGGATCCCTTGCCGCCGCTCAATCCTCCGCGCTTCCCACCACCACCACCGGCGCCATTGTCCGACGTATAGATCACGTACGTGTTCGCCGTGAGCCCCAGTCGGTCGATTGCTGCCATCACCCTGCCGACGCCCGTGTCGAGGTCCTCCGTGATCGCCGCCGTCGCAGCCCGCTTGCCCCGGTCATTTCCGCCACGATCCAGCTTTTCATACTTGGCCATCGTGGCATGCAAGGCGTTTTCGGGGGCGTGCAACGCGTTCCAGGAGAGCTGGATAAAGAAGGGCTTTCCCGACCGTGCGCTTTTCTGCATGAAGGCCTCGGCACGAGCGGCCATGCCGAAAATATCAACCGGATTTGGATCGGTGAATTGAAGCGCCTGTTCGTTGCCGGTGTTGCCATCGTGCTCGTCGTAGCCGTGCTTTCCCGGCCCGCCGCCTCCGATGTGCCACTTGCCATAGTGAGCCGTTGCATAACCGGCCTGCCGGAGGAGTTCGCCGACGGTCGTCTGATCCTCAGCAATGTCCTTGATCAGCCGTGGCTCCAGCAGCCGATGGCCCCGCTCGGCCGGCGCGGCCTTGGTCCAATGAAGCTGGGCTGGGCTTTTTCCCGTCTGGATACTGATGCGGGTGGGAGAGCAGACAGGCGCTGGGGCGTAGGCGTTTGAAAAACGCATCCCCTGCGCGGCGAGCCGCACGAGGTTCGGCGTCTGAAAGAACTCACCCCGTGATCCGGGCACGTCAGGGGCCATCGCCACGGAGAGCCCGTTCCACCCCTGGTCATCGGCAAGCATGAAGACGATGTTTGGCGGCGGCTGCCGGTCGGCCGCCTCCGCGAATGAACTGCCGCTGCTGGCGAGCAGTGCCGCGACTACGAGCCACCGTGGCAGGCATGGCGAGAAACCGTGCCGCGTCGTCATTGGGGCTTGCCTCCGGGAGGACGATTTCCTGGCGGGCGATTGCCGCCCGGTTTTGGTGGGCCGTCGGGAACCGTGTTGGTAAGGTTTGAGAAGTCGGTCCGTTGCCGGCCGTCTGGCGGACGGGCCACCGTGCGGCGGAAGATCACCGTGTTGTCGAGCAACAGGTCATCAGTCCAGATGAACTTCGCCCCTCTGAAGTCGGCATCGTAATAGGGCTGCTTGGGATCGATTTCCTGTTCGCTGTATTCCCGTGACTTCTTCCATGTGCTGTCGTCGAACTCGACGGCCTGCCAGTTGTCCGGGATTGGGATGTTTTCCACCCGCGGGTTGCGGGTGTCGCCATCGATCGGCCCACGCGAGAAACACTTGGCCTTCCAGGAGCCGTCGGTGACGGTGCCGTCCGCAAACTTCAGGATAAATCCGCCGTCGCCGATATTCGTGTTGGCGTATTCCATGCCAGTCTTTGGATCCGCGTTGTCCTTTGCCATGACGGCGATGGTCATCGGGTAGGACGGCAGGATGTCGACCGAGACCACGTTATGCGGCAGAAAAGTGATCGAGTCGACAGCCACCACTTCGCCGTTAATGGAGAGACTGAACCAGTTGTCGGCGTAGATGTTGGCCCTGATAGTGTCGGTCAGCGCCGGCTTGCGGAGCCGGCCGGCCGGCTGGGCATGGGCGTCTGTCGACGCCCCCAGGAAGCCGAGCAGACCTGCTGCAATCACGACGGCCCGCACAGGGGAAACCATCGGGCGGTTCATATCTGCTCCCAAAAATCTGAGGCTCGACGCAGGGACGTGCTGTGCACTCGGCTGCCGAACCCCTCACCATATCGAAACGGCTG
>QWQL01000173.1 GCA_003670825.1 Planctomycetota bacterium | reverse complement strand
TGCAAGAACGCCGATTCCAACCATTGCCGACACAGCCGCAGCCGGCTCAGGTACCACGATCAGATTCACCTGGTTGGGCGTCGACGTGTCGACGGCCAACGTCAGCCCCGAGGAAAGCGTAGGAACGGTTCCGAGCGACAGGCCATTGTCGGTGAGCGTGCCCGAGTAGGTGAACAGCCGCCACGTGTCTCCTTGGGCGGCGGTCAGAAAACTCCCCACGCCGATCTCGCTTACATTCAGCGTTCCATCGAGCGAGAGATTGCCGGTCACCGCAGAGAGGTCGTTGATTCCGCCGCCCGGGGTCGTACTCGTGCCAGTGAGACCGTAGCTCAGAATCGATCCGGAATCGAACGACAGGTTACTCGCGAACGAGAGCGTTCCAGCCGAACCAGAGAGCCCCGGGGCGATCGTGCCCTGCGACGACACGTTGCCGAGCACCGTTCCGGAGCCCATCAGCCACTGGGTTGCCGCGACCGAAAATCCGCTCGGCACCAGCGAGGTGTCGAACGTGGCCACACTGGCCACGCTGATCGTACCGCTGGTGGCGATCGAGCCGGCAGCACCGAGCTTCAGCGTACCGGTGCTGATCGTGGTGTTGCCGGTGTAGGTGTTGGCAGTCCCGAGAACCAGGATTCCAGACGAACCGGTGCCGGTTTTGATGAGTCCCCCCGCGCCCGAAAGAACACCCGAGAGCGTCACATCGCCGACGGCGTTAGCGCCCCCTTGCTGCGTGCTGACGGTGAGGGTTCCAGTGAGAGTTCCACCCGACAAGATCGTCAGGGCGGATGTAGCTTGATCGTCGTTATTGAGGAGGACCGAACCAGACGCGGGGAGCGTGACATTGGTGTACGTCTGGGCCCCACCGGTCGAGCGGGCAGTCAACCCTGCGCCGCTGTCCAGCGTGACGGCGTTGGTCAACGTTCCGGTCGTCATGCTCTGGCTCGTGAGCCTGATGCCGTTACGCACCCTCACGCTGCCGGTACCGAGGGCATTCGCGCCCTCGAAGAAGGCCCTGATGCCGTTATTCGCAGCGAAATCCCAGTTGACGTTCGTCGCAGTGCCTGAGGTGTTCTGAAGCACCACGGCACTCGAGCCGGTCACGGTGGCTGTATTGCCCGACCCGGCGAGCGGCGCGGCAATGGTCAGACTGCCGCCGTTGACATTGATCGTACCGCTGCCAGAGCCGATCGTAATACCGCGGCTTCCACTCAAGGTGACGCTCGCGCTTGTTCGCAGCGTGGCCCCGTTCGAAATCGTGATCCGGTCGGTCGCAAAGGCGCCTACGCCACCGAGATTGCGGTCTTGGCTGATCTGCAGGGTTCCCGTCGTAATCGCGAGTTTGGTCGTAAAACCATTGGTGCCAGCCAGCACCAACGTTCCAACGCCGTCTTTGATGATGGATGGCGTCGTGCCGCTGGCTGCGAGCGTGGACGAAATCGTCACCGTGGCTCCAGCGCCGAGGGCGTTGACGGTAATCGTCGCACTATTCGTACGGTTATCCATCGTCATCGAGCTGGTACCACTCACGATCCAACTCGCCGCCGATGACGTGTCGGCGTCGCCGAAGACGAACCGCCCAAGGGATTTATTGGTGTCGAGCGTGACGGTGCGGGTCGCCGTGATGTTGTTGGCAAACGTGGCGGTACCGCCAATGCCCTGCCCGATAGTGCCGTTCAGCCAGTTGGAAGTGCCGCTCCAGAGGCCGTTGGCATCGACGTTCCAACTTCCGTTCTGCGCCAAGGCCGGCCCAGCGCCCAGAGCGGAAAACAGAGCCCCCGCCAGCGTCGCGGCAAGATGCTTCCGAAGACGAAACTGCGAAACGACGGCAGCAATCATGGTTTCCCCCCTCGTACAGTCGATAAACCGAGTTCTTGAAACATTTCCCAGGGGTCATAAAAGTCCCCTCCAATCCTTATTTCCGCCCGAGGTCGAAAAAGTGCCACGGGAGTTTTCCGGAGGCGGGGAAATGGGGGCGGACGGCCTGGAATTGGCCCGTGTTTCCGATGATTTCCGCGTAAAAGCCGACCGGCCGTGAGGCCGCGGGCTGCCCTGCGTTTGGTTCCGTGGCCAACCCAGGGTTCACCCCCACGCTTTACGGCGTTGGGCTTGGACAGCCGGATGTGATCGGGATCAGTTCGCATCCTGGTTGAGCGGCTCATCGACCACGAACGGCGTTGGGAAATCCGCGGCCCGGTCACCCCCCCGCGAGCGGAGACGCTTGTCGTTGACGCCGCCCTTGGGCTGGTTGAGAGGTATCTCCATGCCGCCGAGGTCGCCCATCAGCCGATACAGATCGCTCTCCATCTTCCGGGCCGTCTTCGCGTGAGCCTGGTCGTAGAGCAGGTTGGTCGATTCGCCCGGGTCGGCTTCGAGGTCGTAGAGTTCGTCCGCGTCCCAAAGGCCGTAGTAGGTGATGTATTTGTGGGTCGGCGTGCGGAGGGCGAACATGGTGGGGGTCTGCGGGAAGTTTTTCTCCCAGTAGTAGACGTAGAGGAAGTGCTCACGCCACGGGATGCTCTCCCCGCGGGCAAGCGGCAGGAAGCTCGTGCCGTCGATGTGCGGCGGTGCCTTCAGCCCCATGGCCTCCATCACGGTCGGAGCGACGTCGATGTTGGCCACCATCTGGTCGAGCACCGTGCCCCCCTTGATCAGGGCCGGGCATTGCACGAGCATCGGCACCCGCATCGAGGTCTCGTAGGCTACCCGCTTGTCGATCAGCCCATGCTCGCCAAACATGAAGCCGTTGTCGCCCATGTAGATCACAAGCGTCTCGTCGTGGATCCCCATCTCCTTCAGTTGCCGGAGCACGCGACCGACGCTGTCGTCGACCGAACGGAGCGTCTCGCAGTAGCGTTTGTAGTAGCGTTCGATGTCGAGGTCGCTGTGGTAGGGAAACTCGACGCCGTGCCATGAGTTGCGCTGATCCCGCAGCCACCGCGGCGTGAGCCGGCCCTCGGCCGCGAGGCTCTCCGTCGCGGGGCGGGTGAAGGACATGTCCTTGCATGTCCCTTCGTAGCGGTCCTCCGGCGTGAAGTTGGCGTGCACCGCCTTGTGAGAGAGGTAGAGAAAAAATGGCTTCTCATCGGGCTTCTGCTCTTTCAGCCAGTCGATCGCGTAGTCGGTAAGTTCGGTCGTGATGTAGCCCGCCTGCTTCACCCGCTTGCCATCGACGTTGAGCGTGGAGTCGGGGGTGGGCGGCAGGTAGTGCCCCTGCCCGGCAAAGCTCACCCAGCGATCCCAGCCCGGCTGCGGCGCGTCGCTCTCCCCGCCCATGTGCCACTTGCCGATGAAGGCCGTCGCGTAGCCGGCCTTCTGGAGATACTGCGGGAAATACACGGTGCCGGGGGGGATCGGCCGGTTGTTGTCGATCACCCGGTGCCGGAAGGTGTAGAGGCCGGTGAGGATCGAAGCCCGGCTTGGCGAGCAGAGGGAGGTGGTGACGAGCGCATTCTTGACATGCGCACCGTTGGCGGCCATCGAGTCCATGGCCGGCGTCTTCGCGAACGGGTGGCCGAGGAAACCCATCGCGTCATAGCGATGGTCATCCGACAGGATGAAGACGACGTTCCGCGGCGTCGCGCCCGGAATGCGTTCCGGAACGATCTCCGTGGGCACCGGGACGGCCGCGCGAAGCACCCCGGGCACGAGGAGCACGACCCACGCCAGCACCGACGAGTCGCGGGCCCTAGCGAGAAAAGGGGCGAGCATCATGCCGGCATGGAGGCCACAGCGCATGAAGCCGCGAATGCTGTCCTTCACGGAAGAACCGCCGTCTCACCCAGGCTGATGCTGCTTGCGGCCTGCCAGGCTGCAAGATCCACATCTTCGGTCACGAATCGCACCGAAGCGTCGCAGAAGGCGACCGTCACGCCGCCGACATGCCTGCTACGGGACACCAACGTATACGTAGCCTCCACCGGGGTGACGTTCGTGCAGGGCAGTCCGATCTCGGGCCGATCCGCGCACGTGGAAACATCGTCTGCTTTCGAGTTTGGTGTCTCTTTCGTGAAGACCTGGTAGGTGCCGCCGCTCGGATTCCAAATCCTCGCTCGCCGATCGACGGCCTGGCCCGTGTCGGACGGTGCCTGGATCATCTCCATGAGCATGAGCGTCTTGCTCGTGCCATCGGTGATCTCGGCGAACTTGGCGCCGTATTGTCCCGCGAACGGGGCCTTTCCTCTCGCCAGAAGAAATGGCGTCGAGATGATATTCTGCCCCCAGTTCAGTCCGTAGTTCCCCTTGCGTTCACCGCCCGTCCCCAGGGCCACTTGCATCACCTGGGTCGTGTCGCTCGGACACTGATAGGCCGGGATCACCTGCCCGACGACGGCGAGCTGCTTGTCCCAGCTCAGTTTAAAGTCATACAGGTCCGCACGGCCTCGCTCTTCGATGAAGGGAAGGATGAACGCCACGGTAGGCGAGAACTGTGTTCCGCTCGTCACCGTGACATAAGATTTCCTCCCAGGCGGAAGCCTTCCTTTGGCCGTGTAGTAGTTGTGCATCGCCAAGCTCAACTGCTTGAGATTGTTGCTGCACGAACTCCGCCGAGCGGCTTCACGGGCCGATTGCACCGCAGGGAGGAGCAGGCCGATCAACGTGGCAATGATCGCGATCACCACCAGCAGTTCAACGAGGGTGAAGGCACGTGAGCGCCGCACAAGCGTGATCATGCCGAGGCCTCTTGCAGTCGCATACGATCTCAACGGTCGCCCACCAGTGAAAGCCGCCGGGCCGGAAACGAGCATCCCAAGGAGACGGACTCCCCCACTATTGTTCTTTCCGTCTCCGGCAAAAAAGTGCCACTCGGCCCTTGGAACGGCCCCCAGAGGCCTCAGTTTTCGCGTGTACGCAGTTGGCGGCCCCGACGAGCCACGCCCGGCTGGACGTGACATAAGGACCTACAGGCCCTCGACATGGCAGGGAGATCTCCATCGCCGCCACCGACGCACCACCAGCCACCCACCCAAGACCGCAGCCAGCGCGACTGCCGACGGCTCCGGCACGGCGGTCACCTGCCCGATGACACTCGCCGGCGGATTGTAGGGCCCCTGATCGTAGAGGCCGGTTGTGATGAAGTCGGCGGCATCGAGCACGTCGACCACTCCATCGTAGTTGAAATCCCCCTCGAACCAGGTCGCCGGAGCACCGGTATTGAACTTGCCACTGGCGAGGAAGTTGGCGGCGTCGAGCACGTCCACCTGCCAATCGAGGTTTGTGTCGCCCAGCGCCGCGAAGGCGAACGACAGCGATCCGGCACCGTTGTCGAGCCAGCCGACCGCGCGAGCGGTGCCCAGGGCGGTATCGGCTGCTGCGGTGCTCGACGTGATGCCGCTGGTGCCGGTCCACGATCCGTCACCCCGGCCGGCGAGGATCTGCGAGACCAGGTCCGTGGCCGACAGCCCGCTGGCGACGGTCATATATCCGCTGGTCACGTTGACCAGGCCATTCCCCGAGAGATCGAGCCCGCCCACGGTGGTTGAGAGGAAGGCGGCGACTTCCGCCGTTCCGCCGGCGACCACGGCGAGCGTGCTGGACCGAAGCGCCGAGCTGTTGGCAAGCCGAACCACGCCGTCTTGCACGGTCGTGGCCCCCGTGAAGGAGTTGGATCCGGCCAGCACGAGGGTGCCGGCTCCGGCCTTCACGAGCCCGCCTGCGCCCGCGATCGGCGAGGCGGCATTCACCGTGATCGTGCGGCCCGCGTCGGCCTGGAACGTGCCCGTGCCCGAGGCGAGCGTCATGGGCAGCGTATCGACCGTAAGATCGCTCCCCGCGAGGTTGCCGACCGTGCCGCCCGTCCAGAGGAACGACGTGTTCACGACGACGGTGTTCGTGCCCGTCTGCGCTCCGCGGGCAATGGTGCCCGCCCGCAGCATCCCCGCCGAGAGGGCGATCGTGCCCGACACCGTCTTGGTGGCACTGCCGGTGCCCGTGAACGTGTTCTCGGCCACGGAGACGGTCGTGGCCGTGACGAGGGCGGCCGGGTTTGCGATCGACAGCGTGCCGAGGCCGCTGAAGGCACCTGAAACCCCGTTGGTGCCCGAGCCGAGGATTCGGCCCACCGTGATCGAGCCCGTGGTGAGCGTGCCCGCCCCCATCGTGAACCGCGACAGCATGCTGCCGCCACGCCCCGTGCTGGTGCAGTTCGCCTGGCCGATCACGAGCCAGTTGACTGCGGCATCGGTCGTGCCGGACGAGAGATCCACCGTCGCGGTAAACGCCCTCCGGTCCGCCCCGTTGCGCTGGCCAACAGTGCCTACGGACCACGTGCCTGTGGGGCCGCTGCCGTTGGTGCCGCGGAGCACGAGCGTCGGCGACATCGTGCCCGGAGCGAACTGCAGCAGCGAGTCGGCGCGGCTGGGGCTCATCGTCACGGAGCCGACGTTCAGGACGTTCGTCTGCCCGAGGAAAAGCTCCGCGCCGCCACCGTCGTTGTTGGCGCTCACGTCACCCACGCCGAGCGTGCCCGCCACGATCGTGTTGCTCGTCGCGAGCGTGAGCGACGAGGTGCCCGGAGCGCCGTCGTTGCCGCTGCTGCCCTTCAATCCCACGCGAAACACACCGGCCGGCACCGTGTAGGAGAGGTTCGAGATCCCGGTGAGCGAGACCACCGCCCGCTGGCCCGCCGTGACGGTGCCACCCGGGCCGACCTCGAAGTTGCCGGGACCGGTGAACACAAGGGCCCCGCCCGAGCCGGTGACGGCCATGTTCGTGAGGACGCCGTTGCCGGTGGTCATGGT
>QWQL01000096.1 GCA_003670825.1 Planctomycetota bacterium | reverse complement strand
GGTGCAGACCGCAGGTAGAAAACCTGCGGCTACGGGATGACGCGGCCATGAACGCAGGTAGGAAACCTGCGGCTACGGGATGACGCGGCCATGATCGCAGGTAGGAAACCTGCGGCTACGGGATGACGCGGCCATGATCGCAGGGAGCCTGCCGCGTGCCGGATACCGCGGCAAAGGCGTCTCCCATCACAGCCGCTGCGTCGGGGGAGCCAAGCGTGTGGAGGCCGCCGGCCCGCCGCGTCACCGGCACCGCGTCGAACCGGAGCGAGATCTCATAGCGACCGGTGGAGCCGGCTCTTCCCGACCCACCCCGCCTGGGGTTGTAGGCGGTGTTGCCCGCCCCCGAGACCCCGACGTAGTACGTGCCGGCCGTCGTGGCCGTGAACGTGATGAAGCTGTCGCGAATACCCAGGGCATCGTCGTTTGCAACGAGCTGCCGCCCAGCGACGGTGAAGAGCCGCAGGGTGCTGTCGAGCGGTGAGGGTGTGGGAAGCGCACGGGCCCGCACGTCGATCGTGATTCGCTGGCCCGCGGCGAGCGTCACGCGGTAGAGGTCCACGTCTCGGCGGCCGAACGAGCCGTCGCCGATCCGGCTGGCGAACGCGACTGTTCCCGAGCCGCGGGCCGGCACCACGACGCTCCTGGCCGGCACGTCGCCCGCGTCCCCCTTCACTCGCGTGGCCGCCGGGATTGGCGGTGGCTCCGGAGGGGGCGACGTGGCCGCGGGAGGCGGCGTGGGCGTGGTCGCACCGAGCGCCTCGAGCGCCGCCCGAGCGTTGAGCAGGCCGCCGCTTGCCGTTGTGCCGGCGAGGGCCGCCACCGGCGTCGTCGAGGAGAGGATGGCGGCGCGGAGCTCCGCGGCGGTGGCCCCAGGCCGGGCGGCGGCAAGCAGGGCCACGGTGCCCGTCACGAGCGGCGCCGCCATCGACGTGCCGCTATACGACTCGTAGGCATTCCGCGGCACGGTCGAGACGAGGCCCACACCCGGTGCCGCCAGATCGACGGTGGTGCGGCCGAAGTTGGAGAAGGCTGCCAGTCGGTTGGAGCGGTCGGTGGCTGCAACCGAGATGATCGCGTCGCTGGTGATGGTGGCTGGAAATGAAGGGATCGTGTCGTTGTTGGCGGCGTCGTTGCCGGCGGCGGTCACGAACAGGATGCCTGCGGCGCCCCCCGCGTCGATCGCGGTCTGCAGGGCGGCCGAGGTGGTGCTGCCCCCCCAGCTGTTGTTGGTGGCAACCACGTTGATGCCGAAGTCGCGGCGCATCCGGGTGGCGTAGTTGATCGCCGCGATGGCGTCGCTGGTGTAGCCGCTCCCCGCGGCGTCGAGGAACTTGAGGCCCATGATCGAGACCTGCCAGTTGACGCCCACGACACCGGTGCCGTTGTTGCCGACGGCCCCGATCGTGCCCGCCACGTGCGTCCCGTGGCCGTCGTCATCCATCGGGTCGGCGTCGCGGTTGGCAAAGTCCCACCCGTGGACATCGTCGACGAACCCATTGCGGTCGTTGTCGACACCGTCGCCGGCGATCTCACCGGGGTTGGCCCAGACGTTGGCGGCGAGGTCGGGGTGCTGATAGTCGATGCCGCTGTCGATCACCGCGACGACCACGCCCCGCGATCCCGTCGTGATGGTCCAGGCCTCGGGAGCGTCGATGTCGGCGTCGACCACGCCCCCCGACTGCCCCGTGTTGTCGAGCGCCCAGAGCGAGCCGAACGACTGGTCGTTGGGAACGGCCGCGCCGGTGATGGCGAAGTCGGGCTCCACGAAGGCCACGCCCGGCGTGCGGCCGGCCCAGGCGAGGACCTCCTTCGCCGGGGAGCCAGGAGCCACGACCCGCTCGAGCCCTTCGCCCAGGGGCATGGCCCGCCAGCCGAGTCCCGAGATGAGGTCCGCGGCCGCGAGCGGCCGTTCGGAGCGGACGATCCACGAGTCGGCCCGGGCGTCGACGGCCTGGCCGAGCCACTCGATCCGCTGGGTCGCGGCCGCCAGGCAGAGCCGTGGCTCGAGGCGTTCGAGGCCGACCCGCCGCGCGGGACGGACCTGGCGACGCAACTGGCGGAGGAAACGCATCGTGGCGACCTGGAAGGTGCGGGTTCGCGGGAACCCCGGTCCCTGGCTATTCTTCCATCGGCCAGATCCCGCGCATCCTCTCTCCGGAGTGACGCCCCCCATGGTTTTTCCCGTCGGTGACGACAACTCTGATCGCAGGACATTTCCGTTCGTGACGATTGCGCTGCTGGCCGCGAATGTGTTCGTGTTCGCCGTGCTACAGGGCATGGGGAGCAACGAGGCCTTCACGATGGCCTACGTGCAAGTGCCCCGCGAGATCCTCACCGGTCAGGACATCGTCACGGAGCCGTCGCAGAAGACGGTCCACACGCCCCAGGGAGACATTCAGATCACCGACCCCGGCCTGCAGCAGACGCCGGTGCCGCCGTGGATGACGCTGCTGACCGCCATCTTCATGCACGGCAGCCTGATGCACCTGTTTGGCAACATGTGGTTTCTGTGGATCTTCGGCGACAACATCGAAGACGACATGGGCCACGTGAAATACCTGCTCTTCTATCTGGCCACCGGCATCATCGCCTCGCTCACGTTCGTGTTTCTCAATTCCACCGGCGAGGCCTCCCTCACGCCCTGCCTCGGCGCCTCGGGGGCGATCTCGGGCGTGCTCGGCGCCTACCTCGTGCTCCACCCGAAGCGGAGGGTGAGCGTGATCCTGCTGCGGATGATGGTCGACGTGCCGGGCTACGTGGCGGTTGGCATCTGGTTCCTGTTCCAACTCGTCAGTGGCTTCCTCGACCAGGGGGGCGGCGGCGGGGTGGCCTACTCGGCCCACATCGCGGGCTTCGTAGCGGGCATGGTGCTCGCCAAGCCGATGAGCTCGGCGGCGGTCCGCGACGAGACCGACCCGTTGATCGTGCTCCGCAGGCCGACGCTCGTCGACCGTCTCGAGCAGCGTCAGCGGTGAGTCACTTCCACCGGTAGGCGGAGAGACCCTTGAGATCGCGGATGTAGAGCTCGGTTCCCTCGACCGCGAGATGAGCCCAGCTCTCCTCGGCAGCCACTTTTGTCTCGCCCACGAGTTCGTACCCTTCAGGCGTGGCCCGGATCAGCCGCAGGTCACCGGTCTCGTCGAGTGCGAGGATCCGGTTTCCCTGGGCAACCATGCTCCAGTAGCGGCCGAAGGGGGTCGTGATCCAGTCCTCCTTGCCGGTGGTGAGATCGAGGCAGGCGAACCGCTGGTTGCGGAGATGCACGTAAGCATGGCCACCGATCACGATCGGCGTCGACATGTAGCCCTGGATCTTGTTCCGCCAGACCTGCTCCACCGGCTTGTCGGTGCGGGTGGGATTCACGGCGAACAGAAACGAGCCCCCGCCGTAGCTCGTGGTGAAGATGCGGCCGTCGCTCACCGTGGGCGTGACGATGTTCATGCCGCGAAACGCCTCCACGGGGGTCTTCCAGAGCACGCTGCCTTTCTCTGGGTCGACCGCCGCGAGCTCCTCGCGGGTCTGCACGAGGATCTGCGGTATGCCGTCGAGGGTGACGGGGTACGGGGATGAGAAGGCGCTCCCCGACATGCCGCCGCCGTCGTCGAGCACCCGCCAGACGATCGCACCGGTGAGCTTGTCGAGCTTTGCGAATCCCGATCCGGCCTGCACGTAGACATGGTCGCCGATCACCAGCGGGCTGGAGACGCAGCCGAAGGCCGGCAGCGGGCTTTCGAGGGCCTTCACGAAATCGACTCGCCAGTGTTCGCGGCCGCTGGCCACATCGAGGCAGACGAGCAGGTCGCGCATGCCGGCGACGTAGACACGGTCGCCATCGACGCAGGGCGTCGAGCGGATCCACGAGCCATTGGAGGCGGCGAAGAAGGGCACTCGCAGGGCACCCTCCCACTCCGCATGCCACCGCTCGGCCCCGGTGGCCCGGTCAAACGCCCGCACGTGCTCGGTGGCGGCATCGGCCGTCTCGGTGACGATCACGACGTCCCCCGCGACCACAGGTCCGGAGTAGCTCGGGCCGAGATCTACCCGCCACGCCTTCTCGAGCCTGTCGTCCGCGAGACCGTCGGGCCAGGCTGCCCCCGCCACGAAGCCATCGCGGTTTGGCCCCCGCCACTGGCACCAGGTGGTCTCCGCGGCCACGGCCGACGCGGCCATGGTGGCAAGGAGGATTGCCGCTGCGGCGGCGAGGCGGGGTGCGAGGCGAGGCGCGACCATGCGGGTGGACTCCGAGAACGGGATGCCGAGGCAGCGCATCGTACCGCGCTGGTCGCCTCGGTGACGGAAACCGTCGCCGAGCAGGTGACGAAGGTCTCCGCGAGGAATGAGACGACGAGTGCGGGCCTCGATCACCTCGCGGGAACCGATGATCGTCACCTTCTCCGAGGCCCGGGTTGTTCCGAAACAACACGATATCGTGTTGGTCGTGCGTCAGTCCCACCACCAGCGGCCGGCCGGCACGGCGAGCCTGTCGCCACGTGCCTCGGCCACCGTGCTCTGTTCGTCCATGAGCAGGTTCTGCGGATCGAGCGCGATCCGCGGCTGGAGTGAAACACCTCCCCCGATCGGTGTGAGCAGCCGGTTGCCTTGCCAGACCGCGTTGATTGCGGGCTCCACCACCAGTGGCGGCTGGAAACGCTCGATCGTGCAGATCTGCTCGTCCCGCAGTGCTAAAGCGCCCCAGTGAGTTCGCCCGTACGCATCGTGTTCCTGCAGATACGCGGCCACCACCGCCAGATCGATCAGGGTGCGAAGCTGGGCGTAGACCGGATTGCGGGCAGCGATCTCGGCATACTTTCTGGTAAAGGTCTCGGTGAAGGTCTTACTGGCGCGGTCGGCCCGGTCGGCGGTCATGCGGCGTCCATCGGGCAGCACGGCTTCGTCGGCCCCCACGAGCTTGACGCCGCGGCCCACCAGTTCGATGGCGAGATCGTCCTCGCTCACTCGAACACACTGATAGTCGGGCATGAAATACCAGCGTTGCAGGGCATTGGCCGCCACACCGCTCACGCTGGTCAGTTCGATCCAGGTACTCATTTTCACTGGCGGCCGTTCGAGCCCGATCCCCATGAGTTTCATGCGGTAGTCGGCCTCCACCATCACCTGGGCGAAATGGCTGGCCGGGGAGACTCCGTCGATGCGGATCTTCTGGGGGCCGAGCGACTCACGCATGCCGTTGACGATGTCGCTGGTGCTGACCCGCGGGTTGACGCGACCGAGTTTTCGCAGAAATGTCTGCATGGCAGCGAGGCCTTCCTGCGTCGGGTCGATCGAGCAGCCGATGCTGTGGTCGGTCGGCTGGCCAGGCGGAAACGCCCGCATCGCGGTGACAAGATCCTCAAGCAGCACCGTCGGGGTTCCCGACGCGATGCCCACGACGCGGCCGGTGGCATCCATGGCCCAAGGCTCGGCCGGACCGGCGATCACCACCTCGCCCGGGCCAGAACGGTCGCCTGTGTCGTCGGCAGGGTAGATGAAGACATATTGAATGCGGGTCAGGCCAGCGAGTTTCTCGAGTTCGTCTGGAATGCCCCGGCCTGTTGCGGCCGCTTTGGCCACTTCCGCCTCGAGTCGCGATAGGGCCACCTTGCGCAGTGGCGACGTGCTCTGGAGATCCGCCGGCAACGCGGCAACCGCGGCCTTCAGCCGCTCGCCGGAGAGCCCCGCATGGGCTACCACCTGGGTTCGGAGCACGCCGTTGGCATCGATCACGATGCCAGCGGCCGTCATGCTTCCACCACCCGTGCCACCGCCGCCCGTGCCACCGCCGCCCATGCCACCGCCGCCCATGCCACCGCCACCCATGCCACCGCCACCCTGTTGACCGCCCATGCCACCGCCGCCCTGTTGACCACCCATGCCACCGCCACCCATGCCACCTTGTCCTTGGGCACGTAGTGGGACTCCCTGCATCGCCATCAACACGCCGACCGCCAGAGCAAACAGGCCCCGGGCACCCGCGCGGAGCAGCAGAGTGGCCCGCGGCGTGAGGGTGTTTGCAAGCCTGGGGTGGGGTCGAGCCATGAATGCACCTTGGAAACAGATCAAGCGAACCGGGGCAGTCTCCGCTAAGTTGTTCGGCCCGCGCGTGCGGCTGGAGTGGAGTTTTTTACGCTGCTGGGCGTGGCCCTGCCCGGCGGCCCATCTTCCCCGATAGGAAAATCCTACCCCACTCCCGCAGGCGAACATCACGGCGGGCCGTGTCGGTGCCAGCGGTCGAAGAGATCGGCCTCGACAGCACCTCGACGTCTGCAATCGTACGGGTCAGCCGAGCCGGGCCTGCAGCCCCGTCGCGCGGCGGATCGGCTTGGTGATCGCGGCCTCGATCACCTCGCGGGAGCCGATGATCGTCACCTTCTCCGAGGCCCGGGTCACGCCCGTGTACAGCAGTTCGCGGGTCACGATTCGGCTGGCACGCTCCGGTAGCACGACCACCGCGTGTCGATATTCGGAGCCCTGGCTCTTGTGGATCGTGAGGGCATGCATCGTCGCCACGTCCTCCAGCCGTGAGACGGGCAGCCGCCGCGGCTCGGTACCCGTGGGAAACGCCGCATCCATCCGGCCGCTCTCCCCGCCGGGCACGACGAGCCCCACGTCGCCATTGAAGAGATCGAGCGCCGGGTTGTTTCGCGTCACCATCAGCGGCCGGCCGGCATACCAGGGCGTGCTGCCGGCCACCCCGAGCCGCCGCTCCACCAGCAGATTCCAGCCGGCGACGCCCAGCGTGCCGCCGCGGTGCGCCCCCAGCAGCTGAAACTCCTTC
>QWQL01000093.1 GCA_003670825.1 Planctomycetota bacterium | reverse complement strand
CGCAAGGCCCATGAACACCTCTCCCACCACTGCCGCCGTCGAGGCGATCCTCGCGACGGTCGCCGACCCCGAATCGGGACGCCCCCTCACGGCGACGGGTCAGGTCGTCTCGGTGGCAGCCGATGCGACGGCGATCGCGGTCGCCGTGGGCCTCACCAGCCACTCGGCGATTCTCTGGAGCGCCACCCGCGCCCGGATCGAGGAGCTCGTCCGCACGGCGTTTCCCCAGGTTGCAAACGTCTCCGTGGAGGTCGTGCCGCACGATCGGCCGCCGCTGAAACTCGGCCAGATCGGCCTCCAGGCCAAGAGCGTGATCGCCGTGGGCTCCGGCAAGGGTGGCGTGGGCAAGAGCACGATCGCCACGAGCATCGCCATCGGGCTGGCACGGGCGGGAAGCCGCACGGGCCTGCTCGACGCCGACGTGTATGGGCCGAGCGTTCCCCACCTGCTCGGGCTCTCGGGGCGGCCGCAGATCGAGGACGGCAAGATCGTGCCGATGACGCTCGATGTCGGGCGGATCGGCATGCCCGTGATGTCGATGGGGTTCTTGGTGCCGCCGGGCGAGGCGGTGGTCTGGCGGGGGCCGATGCTGCACGGTGCGATCACGCAGATGCTCCGCGACACCCGCTGGGGTCAGCTCGACTACCTGGTGATCGACATGCCGCCGGGCACGGGCGACGTCGCGCTCACGCTCTCGCAGGCCCTGCCCCTCTCCGGCGCCGTCGTCGTCTGCACGCCGCAGGAGGTGGCCCTCCTCGATGCCACGAAGGCGATCGCCATGTTCCGGAAGGTCAACATCCCGCTCCTCGGCATGGTGGAGAACATGAGCTTCTTTCTCTGCCCCGACACGCAGAAGCGGTACGACATTTTCGGCACCGGCGGCGCCCGGCGGACGGCGCAGGAACTCGACATGCCGTTCCTCGGCGAGGTGCCGCTCCAGATTCCGATCCGCGAGCACGGCGACGCGGGCCGCACGGTGGCCAACTTCGACGACCCCGCCTCGCGGCCCTACCTGGAGGCGATCTGCCAGCGGCTCGTGGGAAACCTGGCCGCCACCGCCGCCACCAAGCCCCCGCTGCCCTCGCTGCCCGTGCTGTAGGGCGTTTCGCCGCCCCGTGGGAGCGACGTCTCAATGCAGCCAGAGCGTCAGGCCAGGGCGGCGCACGACAGGCTGCGGCGTGAAACGCATCCGCCGCGCCAGCGACCGGACCTCTGCCGCCTTCGTGCCGAGCTGGGCCCATTCTGCCAGCGACCCGCGCACCGGCGTGGCGACGGGGGGCAGGCCCCATGCATCGCAGACCCGGTGCCAGAGGCTGTCGAGCCGGCGGCGACGAACGTGGATCGCGTCGAGGCCGTACCACTCGCCCGGCTGCTCGACGAGCGTGGCGTCAAACTCGCTGGCGATCGCGGCAACCGCCTCATCAAGTTCATGGGCGGCAGTCTTCAGTTCCGTGAGCGAGAGTCGACAGCCCGGCACGTAGCACATCCGGAGCAAACGGTAGCGACCCGGCCCCACGCCTTCAAGGCTGGCCAAGGGCAGCCTCGTGACCACGGTCCGGCTGCCGCGTTCCGCGAGCCGTCGCACCGATTCCCGAACCCATGCCGCCACCTGCCCGGCGGGGAAGCCGTAGAGCAGGTCGTTGCCGATGTCGGTGACCAGCGCGGACGACCGCCGCGCCGCCGCGCCGCCACCGCCACCGGGAAGCGCCTCGCGATCGAGCGCCCGCCACAGCCCGCTGCCGAGAATCGAGGGTAGCCGACGCATCGCCACGCGGCTGGCAGCGCCGTACGACCGGCCGTGCCCCGCGGTCACGAACAGGTCAAGCGGGGTGTCCGCCCGCCGCCGGGTGATGGCGGTCAGCCGGGCAAGCCCACGAGACACGTTGCTCGCCCCGAGCACGATCACGCAGGCTGGTGCGCTGGCGGCGTTCAGTTCCACCGTTTCCAGGGCACATCTCCCGCCGAGAGTCCTTGGAAGCACGACGCGGCGAGCATCGCGAACATGATACCGAGGAAGGGCTGGCCTCTGGTGTAGCCCCACCAGGCCACCGCCCCGCCGACGACCACACCGAGGATGCCGGCGATCCGGTGCGCGTCCGACACGCCCGCCGCCAGCAACCCCTCACGGACGATCTGCCCGCCGTCGAGCGGCGGCACCGGGATCAGGTTGAGCAGCGGCCAGAAGACATTGACGTAGAGCACGAAATCGAAGAGCGCATAGACCAGCGGTGATGAGAAATCACGGCCGGCGTAGAGCCCGAGCGCCGAACTGATCGCCGGAATCGGGAATGGTGCGGCGTAGCCCGCCACCTTCAGCATGACCACCACCAGCGCGGCGAAAGAAAACTGGGCGAGTGGTCCGGCAGCGGCCACGAGCAATCGCTGGGCAGGCTTGAGGTGCCGGCGACCCCAGGTCGTAGGGATCGCCAGGCCGCCGAAATGATAGAGCACGATCTCCGCGGACTGCCCGAATCGGCGATAGGCCAGCGCATGCCCCATTTCGTGTACGAGCAGCGACACGAACACGACGCCGATCCAGATGGCGAGCATCTGGAGCAGCGTCCGCTGGTCGCCGAGCGAAAACGACTGGCAGACGCTCCAGCCCAGCAGGCCTGCGGCCAGCCAGAACCACGCCGACACCCGGATGCGGATGCCGAGGAGTTCGAACTGGAGGTCGGCGGCGGTGGACTGCGGTTCGGCGAGCATCGTTTCTTATCCTACACCCCCGCCCGGCGGTGAAGCCGTCAGGCGGCACGGGCTCCCACCGGCACGGCATCCGGGTCTCGACCCTCGGCAATTGCGAGCACGGCGGCGGCCGCGCGGGACGCGGATCCCGGCCGGGCCACGGCGGCGGCCACGGTCTCGAGCCGGTCGAGCAACGCCTGTCGAGCCGCCGGATCGGTAAGCCAATCGACGACGTGCGCGGCAGCCCGGTCGGCGGGGTCGCCAACGGCGAGATACTCGGGATAGACCGCCTCCGGATCGGCCGCCGGCACGTCTCCGGGCGGACGCCAGATTCCCCGCACCGGCCCAATCGGCTCCCGCGATGCCAGCAGGTTCACCAACGTGATGAACCGCGCCTGACGAAGCCAACTTTGCACCACGAACGCGAACCGGCTGACACGGTAGACAATCACGGTTGGCACCCTTGCGGCGAGCAGTTCGAGCGACACCGATCCCGAGCAGGCGATCGCCGCCGTCGCCTCGCCGATCAGGCTGCGGGTGCGGCCCGCGTGCACCTCGATATCAGCCACGCGACCGCGGGCGGAGCCGGCGATCGTGTCAGAGATCATGCGGGCATGCCGCTCGTGAAGCGCGCCGATGGCGAACCGGGCGTCGGGCACCCGCTCCCGGATCGCCTCGGCCGCCCGCACGAGCGATCCGAGCACACTCTCGATTTCCTGGCGGCGAGACCCCGGGAGGAGGAGGACAAGCGGCCGCTGACCCTCGTCCGCAGCGGCCTGGGTTGCCGGAGCAAGGTCGTCGAAAAAGGGATGGCCGACGAGCGTGCTGCGAACGCCCCGGTCCAGAAACCACTCGTGCTCGAACGGAAGCGCCGAGAGCACGTGGTCGACGAGCCGCCGCATCTTGCCGATCCGCCAGCTCGCCCAGGCCCAGACCTGCGGCGGGCAGTAGTAGACCACGGGGATGCCGTGCCGCTTCGCCCGCCAGGCCAGCCACCAATGAAAGCCGGGGAAGTCGATCAGCACGCAGGCATCGGGCCGGGCGTCGAGAAAGCTCCGCTCCGCCCGCCGGGCTAGGTCGACGAAGCGGTGGATATTGAGCACGACCCGCAGGAGCCACATCACCGCCAGCCGCGTCGTGTCGGCCACGAGTTCGACCCCCGCGGCCGCCATCTGCTCGCCGCCGAGGCCCGCGCACTCGGCGTCGGGACGACGCGCCCGAATAGCGCGCACCAGCAGCGCGGCATGGTGGTCGCCCGAGGGCTCGCCGGCCGAGATGAAGATGCGCATGGGAGGGCTCCGCCCGGGAACAATTTGGGCGGCGGAAGTATTTCATGCGGCCGGTGGCGGCCCTAGATCACTTCGGAGCCTAAAAATAAGCCGTCCACACCTGCCTTGGCGCCACCGCCGTGCAGACGCCGCACATCGACCAGCTTGCCCGAGAGGGCCGGCGCTTCACCAGCGGCTACTGCTCGGCCTCCACCTGCACCCCGCCTCGCACGACATCCACGTGCCGCGGGTGCCGCACGAACGCTTTCAGGGACCCACCAGTATGGGCCCGGGCGGAAAACAGTCACTTCGCCGCGGGCTTGAAGCCCTTGTCGATCCTGCCGAAGACCATGGTCACCTGGTCGTCGGGGCCGGCCTTCTCGACCTTGGACTTGCAACTGGGGCAGCAGAAGCCGACTTCCGCATCGCCGATCGAGATCTGCGTGCCGGGCTTGACCGGCCCGCCACTGAACGGGCACCCCTTTTGCACCAGTTGGCCGGTGCTCACCATCTGCTGGTGGGCCTTCGCAGTAAACTTCGCCGATTCCCCCTCGAACGCGGCGACGCACTTCTCGCAGCAGAAGTAGACCTTGCCCCCGTCGAGATTGGCGCTGGCCAACGGATCGCATTCGTGACCCGACACCGGGCACTTGGCGTCCTTCGGCTCCTTGACTGCCGCCGACACGACAACCGCCGAGCAGGTAAACACGAGGACCGACGCGACGCAACCGGCGATGAAGCGACTATTCATAACCACAAACTCCTGGAGGTTTCGGGGATCGTTCGGTCCCACCTATTCAGCCTGCACTATAGGCCTCGCGGGAAGCCTGGCACAACCACGAGAGCTTGCGGCGGCCACTGGAATCACGGTGCTCGCCTGGGTCAGCCGTGCCGCGGCTCGGGAAGACCCGCAGCGATCACGGCTCCTCCGGCGATCGCCGCCGCGCCGGCAACGAACACTGGGCGGAAGCCGATCAGATCGACCGCCATGCCCACGAAGGGCGAGAGCACGAACGGCGCCGCCAGCGCTGCCCCGACGATGCTCACGTACCGCGGATGGTCGGCCGAGCCCGGCGCTAGTTCGAGGGCATAGTTCGTGAACAGCTTCAACGAGATGGGGTTGAGCCCCAGCGGCAGGTAGACGATCCAGAACCAGCGGACGGCGGTGGCGTGCGGCAGCGCGGAGAGCGCCGTGACCACCAGCGGCGTCAGTGCCGACAGGGCGACGAGCCACACGAGCACGATCCGCGTGCCCCGCCGGTCGGAGACGGGTCCGGCCACGAGACTAGCGAGCCCCGTGGCGGCGTTCTGGGTGACCACCCAGCCGAGCAGGCTGCCGGCATCGCTGCCGAGCCGATCGCGGGCAAAGGCCTGATAGTGCGGAAACAGCATCAGCACGGCCGAAAAGCAGGCGGCCACCAGCGACAGCCGCACCAACGCCGAGTCGCGGGCGATCGTGGTCCGCCAGGCCGCCGCTCCCTGCCCCAGCGTGGCGAGCGACCGGGCGAGCCAATGGCTTCCGGCAGCGGCCGCAGGCGGACCAGCGTGATCCTCCGGCTCGTCGAGCATCGCCGGGGCGAATGCCGCCGCCGCGACGAACACGGCCGTGGCGGCGAAGATCTTGGGAAAGCCGTCCGGTTCGGCGAGCCAGGGGCCCAGCAGCAGCACCGCCGCGAGGATCGCCAGCGCGCTGCCGACGGTCACGCTCACCACCATCGCCCGGCCGCGGTGCCCCGGCGAAATCAGCTTTCCCTGCAGTGTGGCCGCCACCAGTTGGTTGAGCCCGTTGACCGATGAAAACACGGCGTAGATCAGGAGGAACACCATCGCAAGGAGATCGGGGCGGTTCGGTCGCAGCACGGCCCACGCAGCCGCGAGCACCGCGAAGCAGCCTGCCATCGCCAGGCTCGTGCGGACGAGCACCCACTTCTTCAGCGGCTGGCGGGAGAGGGTGCCGGAGAACAGCACCGGCGGGATGCTCTGGCCGCCGCGATTGAGCACCGGCAGCAGGCCGCGAAGGAAGCCCGAATCGACGACGGCGTCGAGCACCGCCGGCATGATGATCGTCTCGGTCTTGAAGATCCAGCCGACGCGAACGACGACCTGGTAGCACTCCATCCACCAGGTGTTACGGGCTTCGCGGCCCGCCACGTCGAGATCCACAGTAGAGCGTTCGGGGGGCGGCAGGATAGGCTCGAGGTCGGTCGTGTCGTCACCCATTGTCCTCGCAGCATGAGGGTTTTTCACGATGCCGTCCATCCGCGCTGCCTGCGTCGCTGCCGTGCTCCTGTCGCCCACGACACAGGCGGGCGAGGTGCCCGTCTGGTTCGGCACGTACACCACTCCGAAGACCGCATCGGAAGGGATCTACGTGGCGCTGTTCGATACAGACACAGGCATGCTCTCGAAGCCCCTGCTCGCCGGCCGTGCGAAGAACCCTTCGTTCCTGGCAAGCCATCCGCGGCTGCCAATGCTCTATGCGGTCGCCGAGATCGCTGGAAACGACGGCAAGCCGGGGGGCGTGGTCGAGGCGTTTGAGATTGATGAAGCCACCGGAATACTCGCCTCGCGGAGCGCCGAGTCGACGGGGGGCGCAGGCCCATGCCATGTGACCGTCGACCCGGAGGGCAGGGTTGTGCTGGCTGCCAACTACGGTGGTGGGAGCGTGGCCTGCCTCAGACTCACCGCGGACGGCTGGCTCGAGCCGCTCGTGATGACGGGCAGTGCGAGCGGCTTTGTGCAGCACGAGTGGGATCGCAGCGGTGAGCCGGGCATCGACCTGAAGCGGCAGGACAAGCCGCATGCCCACTCGGTCGACGTGTCCCCGGGCGGATTCAGCGTGTTTACCTGCGACCTCGGGCTCGACCGGATCCAGGTTCATGGTCTTGACCGAGAGCGGGCGACGCTCAATCCCGTTCGTGAGAGCGTGCGGCTTGCCCCCGGTGCCGGGCCGCGCCACCTCGCCATCCACCCCGACGGCGAGCGGGCCTGGTGCGTCAACGAGCTCAACCTTACGGTGACGGGCCTCCGCTCCTCCGTCCGGCCTGGATTCCTTGTCGACGAAACGTGCTCGACGCTCCCTCCCGAGGTGACGGATCGCACGGGGTTGTCCTGCGCCGAGATCGCGGTTCATCCCCACGGAAAGTTCGTCTACGCCAGCAATCGTGGCCACGACTCACTCGCGATGTTTCGCATCGTGGGTGACACGACCCATCTCGAGTTCCTCGGCACCGAGCCGACCCGGGCGAAGACGCCACGGCACTTCGCGATCGCGCCGGGCGGGAAGTTTCTCCTGGTTGCAGGGCAGGCTTCGAACACGGTGACCGTGTTTGCGATCGACCCGGAGACCGGCCGGCTCAGATTTACGGGCACGTCGATCGAGGTGCCAAGCCCGGTGTGCGTGGCCTTTCGACGGTCACCGGGCACGTAAGACAAGAAGCTCGTCGGACAAGACCCGCGGACGGCGGGGAGCAGGCCACGGGGTTCGCGGAGGAGCCGGTGCACTTTTGGGCGCACCAATGACCAGCCATGCCGGGCCAGTTGATCCTCGATCACCGAGAGGTTGGCGACGGAATGCTTCTGTGCGACGTCGTACACTTTGGGAGTCCCATCGTCGCCCCCATCTCGTTCCTCAGGAACATGTCCTCATGATATCCCGACCGGCCAGACTCGCCTCCGTGATCCTGCTGGCTGCGTGCGTTGGATGTGGTGCTGGCGGCCCCCCACATCCCGCCCTAGGGCGGGGCATGGGGCCGCTGCCGATCGTCTCGCTCGACGATCCTTCCGTGTCGGTCCCCACGCTCGCTGACAAAGTCACGCTGCTCAACTTCTGGGGCACCTGGTGCCCGCCCTGCCGCCGGGAACTGCCCGGGCTGGTTCGGATCGCGACCAGCCTCGCCACTGAGCCCAGGTTCCAACTCGTCGCCGTGTCGTGCGGCTCGGGGGGCAATGACGGCGACCTCCGCCGGGAGACGACGGCCTTTCTGGCGGCGCGGCAACTGGCCATCGCCGCCTGGGGATTCGCCGATCCACTGGCCATGACGCTCTTCGCCTCTGCCTACGGATTGGAGGCGTTTCCCACCACGTACCTCGTCGGCCCCGACGCTCGGGTGCGGCGGGTCTGGACCGGCTATCGCTCGAGCGATGAGCCCGATATCGCAGCGGCGATCGTCGCGATCTTGAAGGAGCAGGCGGCTGGAGCGACGGGCGAGGTCACGCCGGGTTCGCAGCCGTGAGCCGGGCGAGCGTGTCGATGAGTTCGCGGGCGGCCCGCGGCGGGTCGGCAGCCCTGATCACGGCAGAGGCCACGGCGACGCGAGTCACACCCAGCGCGACCAGCGGCTCGAGCCGCTCCACGCTGATGCCGCCGATCGCGAAGGTCGGCACGGCGATCTCCTGGGAAACTGTCCGCAGAAACTCGGCGGGGGCGTGAGCCTCGAACGCTTTGGTCGTCGATGGAAAGCACGGCCCGATGCCCAGGTAGTCGGCACCGTCGGCGACAGCCGCATGGGCCTCCGCCACGTCGTGGGCGGTGCGGCCAACGAGCGGACCGACGCCGATCACGCGACGGGTGAGCGACACGGGCAAATCGTCGGCGCCCACGTGGGCGCCGTCGGCCGCGAGCGCGGCGGCCACGTCAACGCGATCGTTGACGACCACCAGGGGGAGCGTGGCGGCTCCACTGCGGCGCACGATCTCCAACGCCGCCCTCACCCGGCCGACGAGGAGCGGCACCGGCAACGCCTTGTCACGAATCTGGATCATCCCTACGCCCGCCTCGACGAGCGACTCCAGCAGCCTCGTGAACGAGGCCGCGTCGCGGCCCCCGTCCATGAGCACGCAGAGCCTCGCGGCGGCCAGCCGATCACGCAGCGGGGCTGCCATGCCCGCCGACCTCGGCCCGCTCGGTTCACCAGATTCGCTCGTCGCCATGATTTTCCCCCGTTGTAGCAGGGTCCCGTTCGCCTTGGAGAAAGCCGGTTGACCGCCTACACTCCCACCCCCGAAATCGTCCCGGCTCCCTTCCGTGGCAGCCCCTTCATGACGGCCCTCCGTTTCCTGACGCTGATCTGGCCCGGCCTGCCGTGGTTGTGGCTGCGGGGCAGTCTGTCTGGCCTCGCCTTGGCGGTGGCCTTCGCGGTGGCGGTCGACGTAGCCATCGTGGTCACGTGGATCTGGCCGGGGCTCGTGGAACTCCCCCTGACGATCGGCCTCTGGACGGCGGTGGCCGCCCTGTGGCTGGTCGCCACGGTGTCGGCGGTTTCCGGCTTCCCGCCACCGATTCCGGTGGGCCGCGGAGCCGAGGCCGACGCCCTGTTTGCCAAGGCCCGTGACCTCTACCTGTCGCGGGACTGGCTGCAGGCCGAGTCGCGGCTCCGGGAGTTGCTCGATCGATCGCCCACCGACGGGGAGGCCCAGCTGCTCCTCGGCACCTTGCTCCGCCGGACCGGCCGCGTTGCCGAGTGTCGCCGGGCACTCGAAAAGCTCGCCCGCAGCGACAGCGGCGGCCCCTGGCAGACGGCGATTGCCACCGAGCTCTCCCGACTCGCCGCCGACGATCGTGATGCCGACGACTCGGCCGTCGTCCTGCCGCTCCACGACGAGTCCGCCGGGGCCCAGTCGCACACCGCCGCCGCCTAAGCGGCTGAAAAAGCCTCGATTTTCCGGGGCGAAGTGGAAAGTGACAGACTTTCCGGACCGTGACTCCTAGAATGGTCTGTTGGGTTTGGCGTAAGGTTTGCTGCTCCACTGCCTTTGGAGCGGCGGCTGCCGGAATGGCACGACTGCCCATTCGGCCCTTCGCTTCGGGACATCGCACCACAGGACCTGCCCATGTACGAGCGTTTCACGGATCGCGCCCGCAAGGTGATGCAGCTGGCCAATCAAGAGGCCCAGCGGTTCAATCACGAATACATCGGCACCGAGCACGTGCTTCTGGGGCTCATTAAGGAGGGCAGCGGCGTCGCCGCCAACGTCCTGAAGAACCTCGACATCGACCTGCGGAAGATCCGCATGGAAGTCGAGAAACTCGTGCAGAGCGGCCCCGACATGGTCACCATGGGGAAGCTCCCGCAGACCCCGCGGGCCAAGAAGGTCATCGAGTACTCGATGGAGGAAGCCCGGAACCTCAACCACAACTACGTCGGCACCGAGCACATTCTCCTCGGCCTGCTCCGCGAGCAGGAGGGGGTGGCAGCCCAGGTGCTGATGAACCTCGGCCTCAAGCTCGAGGACGTCCGCGAGGAGGTTCTCAATCTCCTCGGCCACGGCATGGAAAACGAAGGGGGCGAGCGGGCCGGCATGGGCGGCCGGCAACCGGCGGCCGCCGGCGGTGGCGGCGAAGCCAGCCCCAAGGGGGGCAAGAGTAAAACCCCCGCCCTCGACAGTTTTGGCCGCGACCTCACGGAACTCGCCCGCCAAGGCAAGCTCGATCCGGTGATCGGCCGCGAGAAGGAGATCGAGCGGGCGATCCAGATCCTCTGCCGCCGCACGAAAAATAATCCTGTCTTGCTCGGTGAGGCAGGCGTGGGCAAGACGGCGATCGTGGAGGGCTTCGCGCAGCGGGTCATCGACGGCAACGTGCCCGAACTGCTCGCCGACCGCCGGATCGTCGTGCTCGATCTGGCCATGATGGTCGCAGGCACCAAGTACCGCGGCCAGTTCGAGGAGCGGATCAAAGCGGTGATGAACGAGGTCCGTCGCGCGAAAAATACGATTTTGTTCATCGACGAACTCCACACGCTCGTCGGAGCCGGCGGTGCTGAAGGGGCGATCGATGCCTCCAACGTGCTCAAGCCGGCCCTCGCTCGCGGTGAGATTCAGTGCATCGGTGCCACCACGCTCGACGAGTACCGGAAATACATCGAGAAGGATTCAGCCCTCGATCGCCGGTTCCAGATCATCATGGTGGAGCCGGCCACGAAGGACGAGGCAGTCGAGATCCTCAAGGGCCTTCGCGACCGCTACGAGAGCCACCACCGCGTGAGCATCTCCGACGCCGCGCTCGCGGCGGCCGTCGAGCTTTCGAGCCGCTACATCACCGGCCGCTGCCTGCCCGATAAGGCGATCGACGTGATCGACGAAGCGGGCGCCCGCGTGCGGCTCAAGGCGATGACGAAGCCGCCAGATCTCAAGGAGATCGACGAGGAGGTCGAGCGGCTCAACAAGGAGAAGGAGGAGGCGGTCGCCAACCAAGACTTTGAAAAGGCGGCAGCCCTCCGGGACCAGGCCGACAAGCTCAAGAAGAAGAAGCAGTCGATGACCCGCGACTGGCGGGATAAGAGCCGCGAGGCCGACGGCGTGGTCGACGAGGAGGTCGTGGCCGAGGTCGTCTCCAAGATGACGGGCATTCCCCTGACCCGCATGTCGACCGAGGATCAGGCCCGGCTGATGGGCATGGAGGGCGAACTCCACAAGCGGGTCATCGGCCAGGAACCCGCGATCAAGAGCGTGTCGAAGGCGGTCCGCCGCAGTCGTTCCGGGCTCAAGGATCCGAAGCGTCCTATCGGCTCGTTCGTGTTTGCCGGGCCCACGGGCGTGGGCAAGACGCTGCTCGCCAAGGCGCTCGCGCAGTTCATGTTCGGTGATGCCGACGCGATCATTCAGGTCGACATGAGCGAATACATGGAGAAGCACAACGTGAGCCGCCTGATCGGCGCGCCGCCGGGCTACGTGGGCTTTGAGGAGGGTGGGCAACTCACCGAGAAGATCCGCCGCCGGCCCTACGCCGTGGTCCTGCTCGATGAGATCGAGAAGGCTCACCCCGACGTCTTCAACATGCTCCTGCAGGTGATGGAGGAAGGTCGGCTCACCGACTCGTTCGGCCGCAACGTCGACTTCCGTAATACCATCATCATCATGACCACCAACGCAGGGGCCGAGGCGATCAAAAATGAGGCCGCCTTCGGCTTCCAAAAGCCCGACGACGATGCCAGCTACGAGGGCATGAAAAGCCGCGTCAACGAGCGGATTGAGAGAGTCTTCCGACCGGAGTTCCTCAATCGACTCGACGACGTGATCGTGTTCCATCACCTCACGATCGACGACCTCAAGCAGGTGATCGACATCGAGTTGGCGAAGGTCCGTGAGCGGCTCACCGAGCGCGGGCTCAAGCTTGAACTCACCGACGAGTCCAAGAAGTTTCTCATCAAGAAAGGCTCCGACACCGACTTCGGCGCCCGACCGCTGCGGCGGGCCCTCGAGAACTTCATCGAGGACCCGGTCAGCGAGGAGCTCCTCAAGGGCGAGTTCGAGGGCAAGGACACGATTCAGGTCGACTGCATCGAAGTTGCCGGCAAGAAGCAGCTCGTGTTCAAGGGAATCGCGACGGCCGAGCCAGTGGCCGTCGTCCCCGCCGAGGGCGGAACCAGCTGACGGGGGGCGTTCAGCCGCGCTGGTTTTCGAGGGAGGCCCTGACAAGATGTGGCTCTGAGAGCGCAGTCACGTTATGCCTAGCGTCGTTTCTGTAAGCGAGGGCGGGTAGGCGAAGGGGGTCGGCGAACGCTCGCGGCGCCTTGGGCGTATCCTCGCCCCGGCGACGCGACTTTTGCCGCCCCCGAGCCGGCGATACCCGTACGTCGAATACGCTCTGAAGCCGGTGTCGGCGCACGGCGGGGCTCTCGGGCCGGCTGGCACTCACCTGCCCCGGCTTGCCCAGCTTTCCGGGGTTCCGGATTCGGCGGCGCCAGCCCACCGTCTCTCATGCTTCCTGACCGGCACAGCCGATACAACCCATAGGGGTTTTCATCCGCCCGCGCCCCGGGACTGCCATGCACGCCACGCCTTCGACGACTGCACCACGCCCCGCCGCCGGTATCAGCGGCTGGTTCGCCGGCCAGGTGGCGAACCTCGGCCAGTTCGCCATGGGCTCGGTGGCAGGCATCGGCGACGTGACGCTCTTCGCATTGCAGACGGTCGGCTGGCTGTTCGCCCGCCGGCAGCGGCGGGACGTGCTCCTGCCCAACTTTTACCAGATCGGCGTGATGTCGCTGCCGGTGGTGGCGTTGACGGGCCTGTTCATCGGCATGGTGCTCGCCGTGCAGAGCTACTCCCAGTTCAAGGCCCTCGGCCTCCAGACGCGGCTCGGCTCCGTGATCAACCTCTCACTCGTCCGCGAACTTGGCCCCGTGCTCGCCGCCACGATGCTGGCTGGCCGCGTGGGCAGCGCCATGGCCGCAGAACTCGGCACGATGCGGGTCACGGAGCAGATCGACGCCCTGGAAAGCATGGGCGCTAATCCCATCTACTATCTCGTCGTGCCCCGGTTTCTCGGCTGCCTCATCCTGATTCCCTCGCTGACCGTGATGGCCGACTTCATGGGCGTGCTCGGCGGCTACTTTTACTCGCATGTGCTGCTCGGGATCGACTACCACCACTACTGGGCCAACTCCCGGGAATACGTCGACGTGTTCGACTTCCTGCTGGGCATCTTCAAGAGCCTGTTCTTCGGAGCGGCGATCGCCCTGGTGAGTTGCCACCACGGCTTCCACTGCCAGCCCGGCGCCGAGGGCGTGGGGCGGGCGGCCACCAACGCCTTTGTTCATTCCTTCGTGCTGATCCTGATCCTAGACCTGTTCCTAGGAATCTGGCTCAACAACGTTCACGACTTCTTCCGCCCTGAGGGGCCCAGGAAGCTGCTCTGACACCATGCGCGTCGTCGCCCCTGCCATACCCCGCTCCGCCGATGTGCCGGCCGGCCCGATCCTGCGGGTCGAGCGGCTCTCCGTGCGGTTTGGAACGCAGGACGTGCTCCAGGACATCTCCATCGACCTGGATCCGGGAGAGACGCTCGTCGTGCTCGGCGAAAGCGGCTGCGGAAAGACTGTGCTGCTCAAGTCGATGATCGGCCTGATCCGGCCGACCAGCGGTGACGTGCAGTTCGAGGGCCGCTCCCTCGCCAGTCTCAGCGAGCGGGCCCTGGCCCACCTCCGCACCCGCTACGGCTTCGTGTTTCAAGGCGCCGCCCTGTTCGATAGCCTTTCCATCTTCGATAACGTCGCCTTCCCGCTCCGCGAGCACACCCACATCCCTACCGCCGAGGTGCGATCGATCGTGGAGTCGCTCGTCGACGAGGTGGGGCTGCCCCGCAGCGTGCTCCCCAAGAAGCCGGTGCAGCTCTCCGGGGGCATGCGAAAGCGGGCTGGTCTCGCACGGGCCCTGGCCCTCGACCCGCAGCTCGTGCTCTACGACGAGCCCACCACTGGGCTCGACCCGATCATGAGTGCCGTGATCAACGAACTGATCCTCCGGGTCCGCGGCCGGCCGAACGTGACCAGCGTGGTGGTCACGCACGACATGAACACCGCCCGCAAGGTGGCCGATCGGGTGATCATGCTCTACCCGCTCTTCCGCCTGCGGGTGGGCGAGCCGCAGGTCGTGTTCGACGGCACAGCCGAAGAACTCGACCGCTGCCAGGATCCCCGAATCCGCCAGTTTGTCGAGGGACGGGCCGGAGCCCGGCTGATGGAACTCCGCGAAGAGCAGGCCCGCGCCGAGGCCGCGAGCGGCGGCGGGGCGAGCGACGACCACGAGCCCGACGATCCGGAGGCCGGGGAATGAGCGACCGCGTGATGCAGTTCCGCGTGGGCGTGGTGGTGCTGGCGACGGCCATCATCACCGGGATCCTGATCGTGCTGTTCGGCGACCTGCCCTCGCTCGTGCAGGCCACCTATCCGCTCAAGATGAGCTTCACCGACGCCCGGGGCGTGGCCGACGGCACCCCGGTTCGGAAGAACGGCATCCTCGTGGGCCGCGTCTCCGACGTGCAACTCGACGAGCGCGGAGGCGTGAGCGTGCTGGCCAAGATCGACTCCTACGTGCCGATCTACCGCGACGAGCAACCACGGATCACCAGCACGCTGCTGGGCGATGCCGAAATCCAGCTCGTTCCCGGCACGGTCCGGCCGCCGCGGCAGCGGGTGGGCAAAGACGAGGTACTCGTCGGCGCCGTCTCCCGTGATCCCTTTGAGGTGTTCGCCACTCTCGAACCCAAGCTTGGCGGCGCGATGCAATCGCTCGCCGAGGCGAGCGAATCGGTCAAGAAACTCACCGACAACCTCGACCGGCTTCTGCTCGGCGAAGACGACAAGTTCTCGAGCATGGTGCACAAGACCGATGCCGCGCTCGATGCCTTCAACCTGGCCATGGCCAACATCAACGACGTGATGGGCGATCCGCAGGCCCGTGCGAACCTGAAGCAGACCCTCAACTCACTCCCCGACGTGATCAACGACCTGCGGACCACCGTGCAGGGCATCGGCGAAACCGTCGACACCGCCGACCGCAACCTCCGCAACCTCGAGGGGCTCACCAAGCCGCTCGGTGAGCGGGGCGAGGGGATGGTGGCGCAGATCGACGTCACGATCGGCCGCCTCGACGAGACCCTCCAGCAGGCATCGATGTTCACCAAGGCGCTCAATGAATCGCAGGGCACGCTCGGCAAACTGGTCCGCGACCCGCAGGTCTACAACGATCTCGCCCAGGCAGCCGGCAACGTCAACCGCCTGACGCGGGAACTGCGGCCGATCGTCGATGACGTCCGGGTGTTCACCGACAAGATCGCCCGGCACCCCGAGCAGCTCGGCGTGAAGGGCGCCCTCGACCGCCGTGCAGGGCTGAAGTAGGACGGCCGGCCCGTCGACGTCTCACGGTGAACGAGGCCGTGCCGAACGTCAGCACTGCCTACCGGGCGGCGCGGAGGCGGGGGGCTGCCAGTGGCCGGTGAGCGTGCCCACCTTGGCCTCGTTTGTCTCCGCCGGCTTCGGCGGATTGGCCGCCGCGGCCTCGCCGATGCCAGCGAACTGGTCAAAAGCCGCCTCCTTGAGGCGGCTGCCGTACCGCTCCGATAGCCAGGCGATGGTCTGCTCGATCGTGTCCGCCTGCAACAAGACGAGGTCCCCTTTGCCCACGGCGTCGAGCACGAGGGCGGAACTGGTCGCCCAGTCACCGCCGGCCTCGACCGCGACCGGCCTGTCGGCCTTCAGAGCCTCGCGGATGCCCTGCGAGATCAACGCGGTGATCTCGCCCGGCTGGCGGCCACGGATGTAGGCATCTTCGTAGATCACCACCCGGTCGAATGTCGCCGCCAGCAGCCTTCCCTGAGCGACGAGGTCCTCGTCGCGACGATCGCCGGCCGCCGAGTAGACGGCCGTCCGCCGGGGATGGGGAAACTTTGCCAGCGACGCACAGATCCGCTCGAGCGACGGCACGTTGTGGCCGTAATCGACCACGACCGAGGCCCCCTCGAGATCGAGCAGGTTAAATCGGCCGGGCGATCCGCCCGACCCGCTGGAGAAGCTTTCGAGGCCCAGCCGGACGAGTTCCAGCGGTACGCCAAGCCGCCAGGCCGCCGCGGCGCTGGCCAGCACGTTGTCCACCTGGAAGTCGACCAGGCCGCGGTGCACCAGCGGTACGCGATCGAGATGGGCGAGCCGGGTCTCCCGCGGACCGTCACACAGCACGATCCAACCCTCGCGAACGGTGGCCGCGAGGCCCCCCTGCGCGAGATGCTCGACGAGCACGGCGTTGGACGGGTCGAGGGCGAAATAGACCACCTGCCCCTTGCACCATTTCTTCATGCCCACGACCAGGGGATCAGCGGCATTGAGCACAGCGGCGCCGCTAGGCCGCACCGCCGCGACGATCGCCCCCTTCACCCAGGCGATCTCTTCGGGCGTGTCGATCTCGGCGATGCCGAGGTGATCGCCCGAGGAGATGTTGGTGACGACCGCGACGTCGCAGCAGTCGAAGCCGCAGCCCTCCCGGAGGATGCCCCCCCGCGCTGCCTCAAACACCGCTGTGGTCACCGCGGGGTTGGCGAGCACCCGGCGGGCGCTTTTCGGACCGCTGCAGTCGCCCTTATCGATCTGCCGGCCACCGATCCAAACTCCCTCCGTGCAGGTGTTGCCCACGGTAGCGCCACCGGTGGTGGCGAGATGAGAGATCAGCCGCACGACCGTGGTCTTGCCGTTCGTGCCAGTGACCGCAGCCGTCGGGATCCGGCCGTCATCGCCTGGAACGAAGAGGGAGTCGACGATGGCGGCACCGACATTCCGCGGCATACCCATCGTTGGCTCCAGGTGCATCCGCAGCCCGGGGGCCGCGTTGACCTCGATCACGACGCCCCGCTGCGCCTCGAGCGACTGCGTAATGTCTTGGATCACCAGGTCGATGCCCGCGACATCGAGGCCGATGATCCGAGCCGCTTCGATGGCCCGCGACGCAACGTCGGGATGTACGACGTCGGTGACGTCTTCCGCCGAGCCCCCGGTGCTCAGGTTGGCATTCCGCCGCAGGAGTACCGGCCGGCCCGCCGAGGGCACATCCTGCTCCGTCAGCCCCTGCTCCCGAAGCACGGCCGTCGCCACCTCGTCGATCACCATCGGGCTCAGCGAGGTGGCGTGATCGCCGCACCGCCGCGGGTCCTCGTTGACCTGGTCGACCAGTTGCCGCACCGTCGCCGAGCCGTCGCCCACGACCGTCGGCGGATGCCGCCGCGCGGCGGCCACCATCCGGTTACCGACGACGAGCACCCGGTAGTCGGCCCCCGACACGAACTGCTCGACGACGACCGACGGATCCTGCTCAGTGGCGAGGTTCCAGGCCTGCTCAACCTCCTCACGGGTGACGAGGTTTACGGAGACACCCCGTCCCTGGTTGCCGTACCGCGGCTTGATGACGACCGGTCCGCCGATCTCCTCGGCCATCGCCCAGGCGTCGGCCGCGTCGGTGACCGGCCGCCCCACGGGAACTGGGATGCCTGATTCCGCGAGTAGCGTCCGCGTGAGCTCCTTATCCTGAGCGATCGTCTCGGCGACTGCGCCGGTCCGGTCGGTTTCGGCAGCCAGAATCCGCCGCTGCCTGGCACCCTGACCGAGCCGCACGAGCGATCCAGCCGTTAGCCGCTGCGACGGAATGCCGCGGGCCGCGGCCGCCTCGACGATCGAGCGGGTGCTCGGGCCGAGTTGCACGTCGAGCAGCACGCCCCGCAGCCGCTTCACCTCGGCAACCACGTCGAAAGCCGCGTCGTCGATCGCCGCCGTCAGCAGCCGGTGGGCAGCATGCAGACACTCGAGCGCAAACGTCTCCTCCTTGTATTCGATGACCACCTTGTAGATGCCGCGGGTCTTGGTTTCACGGGCCCGGCCATAACCCACCGGCGTGCCGGAGAGGGTCTGGAGTTCAAGTGTCACGTGCTCGAGCACGTGGCCCATCCAGGTGCCGGTTCGAAGCCGCTCGAAGAAGCCACCCCGCTCTCCGATCGAGCAGCGGTGCTCGATCATTGCGGGCAGCCACGCCATGATCCGCTCATTGAATCCGGGCAGCGTGTTGGAGGGAAACTTCTCGAGCCGACCGAGGTCGACCCACGCTTCGAGGCAGGGAAACGACGCCCACTGATTGGGGCCGCGGAGGACCTTAACCGAAAGAATCTCCATGGAAGGAATGCGTTTCTCTAGACCGTGCGCAGACGCATGCGCGGGTCTGGTCGTGTGCGCCTCGTCCAGCCGCCGGACATTCCGACGGGTTGTGCTGGAACGGAGGCCGCACGGTTCACAACGGCACTGAGGTGGCGCGTCGCCCGCTCAATGCTGTCCGCAGGGGCGGACATCCGTACGAACCCGACGTGAGAACCCGTCAGGGCGGCGGTTGGCAATCCGGGGCCGCTGGAGAGATGCTCTCGGCGAAGCAATGCTTCGCTGTGAGGCTGAAGAACGACGAACGAACCAAACCACCCACCAACCGACCGGCCGATGTGGCCATGTGACGAAAGAATTCCCACACCGCAAGGCCGGATGGTAACGCCGCACGCCACACGGACGCGCGTTCGCTTGCGATACCCGTTCCTCGCGGCACCATGATTGAAACCTCGACGGCTCCCGAACCACATCCGGTTGCCACCGACTCGCTGAAAAAACAGGCCGCGGTTTCCCTGGGCCGGCTTCGCAGAACGATGTGCAGAGTTTACGCTTCGGCGCACCAATCGCGAATATTTTTCCAGCAGTTCCTGAACCAAGCATCTCCCGTGCCGAAAACCATCCTCGACGCTCGGATTCATCGTCGGGTGCCATTTCTCAGCACGACAACGCATCCCGGGCATGGGAAACACGAGAGAAGTCACCGGAGGGCGCGGCAAAATATGGCCAGTCGCGACAGGCAGGCAGGAAATTTCTACAGTTGGGCAGCGGACAGCGGCGGACGGCATCTGGGTGGTCGAACCGGCGGGATCGTTGCCAAGGCGGAATCGACCAATCCCTGGCACCGGCTTGACGGTAATCTAGGCACGTTCGGAAAGCCACGCAATTTTCTTCGGGTGGCCCCTGAGCAGCCGATGCAACCGGCCCTTGGCACCCCAAAAATGCCTGTTTTCTCCGGTTTTTCCGGATTCCCTGGCAGGCTCACGGCCCCTTCGCCCCGATGACCGCAGACCCTCTTACCGCTGGCTCGCTCTCCACCCCCGAGGGCGGTTCCCTGCCCTGGGCCGGTCTGGTGCGGTTGGCCCCCGGGGAGAACGTCTTGGCGACGGGTCGATTCGACCTCGACTCCCACCTGCGGTTCAACGCTGGCTGGATCGTGCTCACGAACAAGCGGCTGATCGCCGATGAGCCGGCCTCCGCGGACGTGGCGCCGGCCGGCGCTCTGGGGCCGCGTGAGTGGAGACTTGATTCCGACTCCCGGCTGGATGTGCAGCTCCGGTCCGCTGTCGGTCGGATCGAACTCTCTTCGGGCGATCGCGTGGTCGCGCGGTGGCTCTTTACGCCCGCGACTGCCGACACGATCCACGCGCTCGAAGATGCCTTCGACGCGCGAACGCCCGGGCCCGGCGGGCTCTCCGAACCGATCGCCATGCGGCCGGCCGTGCCACCGGCCGAGGCAAACGACGCCGGCGACACACCAGAGAAGCCCGCCGCAGCCCGCCGCGGTATGGGAGACGACGTGACCGGCGGAACCGCCTCATGGCGGGCGCTGGTGCGGCTGATCTCGTTCGCTCGGCCGCATGCCGGCATGGCCATTTTCGGCGGCGTCCTCTCGCTCGTCAGCACGGCAGCCGCGTTGATACCCCCGTACCTGACCATGCCGCTGGTCGACGACGTGCTGATCCCCAGGCAGAACGGCAAAGAGGTGCCGTTCACGCTCGTGTGGTGGTATCTCGGCGGCCTGCTCGCCGCGGCCGTGGCGGCCTGGCTCCTCTCCTGGGCACAGACCTGGACGCTCGGCTGGGTGAGCGAACGGATCGCCGCCGGTCTTCGCACCCGAACCTATGCCCACATGCAGTCGCTGTCGCTCGACTTCTATCAGGGCAAGCGAACTGGTGACCTGATGTCGCGCGTGAGCAGCGACACCGACAAGATCAATACCTTCCTGTCGGTGAACCTGATCGAGTTCGCATCGAACGTGATGCTTTTGGCCCTCACGGCGGCCGTCCTCATCTGGCTCAATCCGTTGCTGGCGATTCTCACGCTCATCCCCTTCCCGTTTGTGGTCTGGCTGATCTACGCCGTGCGGGAGCGGCTCCGCCGCGGCTTCGCCCGGGCCAGCGTGGCCTGGGGTGACATGACCAGCGTGCTGGCCGACACCATCCCGGGCATCCGCGTCGTCAAGGCCTTCGCCCAGGAATCCCGCGAGGTCGACCGGTTCGTCGCGGCCAACGACCGCGTGCTCGACGCCAACGACCGCGTCAACGTGGTCTGGTCGTTTACGGGCCCGATCGTGAGCCTGATCAGTGAGGTTGGCCTGCTGGTGGTCTGGGCCTGCGGCGCCTGGCTCGTGTTCTCCGCGGGCGTGACCGTCGGCGCCCTGACCGCGTTTCTCGCCTACATCGCCCGGTTCTACGGCCGTGTCGAATCGATGATTCGCATGGTGCCCGCCACGCAGCGGGCGGCAGCGAGCGCCCAGCGGATCTTTGAGATCCTCGACTGTAAGCCGACGGTTGCGGAGGCCGCGCGGCCGGTGAAGCTCGGCAGCATCGAGGGGCGGATCGAGATTTCGGGGGTCCACTTCCGCTACGGGGCCCGTGAAGTGCTTCACGGTGTCGACCTGACCATCGAGCCGGGGGAGATGATCGGGCTGGTGGGCACGAGCGGCTCGGGCAAATCGACGCTCGCCAACCTGGTCTGCCGGTTTTACGATCCCTCGACCGGTTCGATCCGGATCGACGGCGTGAACCTGCGGGACGTCGACATCGCCGACTACCACCGCAACCTTGGCTGCGTGCTTCAGGAGCCCTTTCTGTTTTTCGGCTCGATCGCCGACAACATCGCCTACGGCCGGCCGTCGGCGCACCGAGATGACATCGTGGCCGCGGCCAGGGCCGCCGGCGCGCACGACTTCATCCTTTCGCAGCCGCTGGCCTACGACTCCCGCGTCGGCGAACGCGGCGGCGGCCTCTCCGGCGGCGAGCGGCAGCGGCTCTCGATCGCCCGGGCGCTGCTGGTAGACCCGCGGATTCTGATCCTCGACGAGGCCACGTCGAGCGTCGATGCCGAGACCGAAGCAATCATTCAGACGGCGATCGACCGGCTCGTCACCGGGCGGACGACGATCGCGATCGCCCACCGGCTGTCCACGCTGCGGCGGGCCAATCGGCTCGTCGTGCTCGATGCCGGGCGAATCGTGGAGGTCGGCACCCACGACGAACTCCTCGCTGCCGAAGGCATGTACGCCCGCCTCTACAACGCCCAGATGAAGGCGGCCGAAGAAGCCGCGGCCGCAACGTGAACCACCGCCTCGACCCCACCCTGCCGCGAACGACCATGCCTTCCCACACCCCAGCGATCACATCCGCGGAGTCGCCCGACGGCTGGCTGATCGAGCGGCATCCGCATGGCCGTCTCGATCTCGTCGATGCCCACGGGCGTCGACATCGCGACGTCGACGTGCTGCGGGCGTTTCCGGTGACCGCGGCCACCGGTCCGGTGGCGATCATCGCCGCCGACGGTGGTGAACTCGCCTGGGTGCAGTCGCTTGCAAGTCTGCCCGCCGGCCTTCAGGCGCTGCTCGACCGCGAGCTCGCCCAGCGGGAGTTCCTGCCGGTGATTGAGCGGATCGAGTCGATCTCCGACACCGAGCCGACAGAATGGGCCGTCGTCACCGATCGCGGCGGGCATCGCTTCAAGGTGGCCCACACGGATGACGTGGCCCGCCGCGCCGACGGCAGCGTGTTCATCACCGACACCTTCGGGATGCGATACCGAGTCCCCGAGGTTGCCGCGCTTGATCTCCACAGCCGCCGCCTCCTCGAGAAGATGGCGTAGGCCGGCAGGGGCTGGCCCGCAGGTTGCCAGCATCCGCCAGATTCAGGCCGCAGGCCCGCCGGGGCCGGAAGCTGGGCCGATTGCACCGTCCATGCCGAGAGGGAGGGATGGTATCCGGAAAAAACACCCATTTTTTCTCAACAAACCGCTTGTGGCCCGCGTAGACCGGATTAGTCTCGGAGGGT
>QWQL01000062.1 GCA_003670825.1 Planctomycetota bacterium | reverse complement strand
CGCCCTCGTGGAGATCGCCGGTGGCGGTGGCACGATCGACGCCATTGCCTGCACGCAGACCGCAGGGAAGTGGCTCGTGTTCTCCGACCTCGCGACCGACTTTCCCACGGTCGGCACCCCCCGGCTGGTCGTCCCCCGGAGCTACCGCTGGCCGAACTTCCTCAAGGCGGAGAACCTCCTCAACATCGCCAACCAGATCGCGGTGATTGCGATCATCGCGATTGGCATGACGATGGTGATCATCACCGGGGGCATCGACCTCTCCGTGGGCAGCCTGTTGGCCCTCTCGGCGGTGGTGGCGGCCGGCATCATCCGCGACTATCTCGGGGGCCCGGAGGCCTCCACGGGCGGCATGCTGCTGGCCTGCGTGGCGGCCATCGCCGCCTGCGGCCTCGTGGGGGCATTCACGGGGCTGATGATCACGCGGTGCGGGATTCCGCCGTTCATCGTCACGCTGGCGATGATGCTCGTCAGCAGCGGCATGGCCTACATCCTCGCCCAGGGTCAGTCGATCTATCAGATTCCCGATTCGTTCGTGTGGCTCGGCCGCGGCGCGAATCTCCTGAGCGTGCCCAACGCGGTCGTGCTCATGCTCCTGCTCTACGGCCTTGCCCACATACTCATGTCGCGGACGACGCTCGGCCGCTATCTTTACGCGGTCGGCGGCAACCGTGAGGCCGCGCACCTCTCGGGCGTGCCGGTGGATCGCGTGCTCCTGTTCGCCTACGTCGCCTGCGCGGTGCTCGCCGGGCTCGGCGGCGTGATCATGGCGTCGCAGCTCAAGAGCGGCTCGCCGACCTACGGCGGGATGTACGAACTCTACGTGATCGCGGCCGTGGTGGTGGGCGGCACGAGTCTCCGCGGGGGTGAGGGCTCGATGCTCGGCACGCTCGTCGGCGCGTTCATCATCGCCGTGATCCAAAACGGCATGAACCTCACGAACGTCGAGAGCTACACGCAGAAAGTCGTTCTTGGCCTCGTGATCCTCGGGGCCGTGCTGCTCGACCGCTTTCGCCACCGCTAGCCACCCGCTGTGCCATCCCGCCCACGACGTGATCGAGAGAATGCCATGAAGTCTGTGATGCTGTTTCTGTTGTCGTTGGTGGGGGTCGCGACGGTTGCATGGGCTGCGAGCCCCGGCGTGGAGCAGCAGGTGGACGGCATCACCGTGGCGCGGCCGTCCGACACGGGAGCAGCGCTCGTCAATCCCGGCATGGGCTGGACGATGCATTACTACTCGAACGTGCCTGACAACTACGGGTCGCACCTCGCCGCCGGCGACACTGCCGAACGGTTCCCCGGCGTCTCCACCGTCTACCTGCGGGTCCCGTGGTCGATGGTCGAGCCCGAGGAGGGGCGGTTCAACTGGGCGCTCCTCGACACGCCGGCGCAGCGGTGGATCGCCCAAGGGAAGAAGGTGGCGTTTCGCATCACCTGCTCCGAGAACTGGCTTCCCTGGGCGACGCCCGAGTGGGTGAAAAACGCCGGCGCGAGGGGGACGTTTTACGAGTTCGGCAACGGGCCCGTGGACAAGGGCCCATGCTGGGATCCCGACTTCGGCGACGCGGTCTTTCTTGAAAAGCTCGGCCGGTTCCTGGCGGCAATGGCAGCCCGCTACGACGGCAATCCCGACGTCGCCTTCATCGACATCGGCAGCTTTGGGCTCTGGGGCGAGGGGCATACCCACATGAGCAGTCGGGTGCCCGAGGACCGGGCCGACGAGCTCATCCGCCGGCACATCGACCTGTACGTCGAGCACTTTCCCCGCACGCTCCTCTGCATCAGCGACGACATCGTCGGGCACGACGCGGCAGGCGACCGGTTTCCGCTCACCGACTACGCGCTCTCGAGGGGCGTGACGCTCCGCGACGACAGCATCATGGTGCAGCCGCCGCCGCGGCAGTGGTATCACGCTGGCCTCGCCCAGGCATTCTGGCCGAAGCTGCCGGTGATTCTGGAGCACGAGCACTACGGCGGCTCGAAGGAGCGGGGGGCGTGGGGCGACGGCACGCGGCTCCTCGAGGCAGTCGAGGAGTATCACGCGAGCTACCTGTCGATCCACTGGAATCCTTGGCCTCTGCTCGACGAGAACCGGGCTGTGATCGACTCCATCAACCGCCGGCTTGGTTACCGCCTGCAGGTCCGCGAGATCCGCTGGCCCGACCGCGTCGTCATTGGCCGGCCGTTTCGCGTCGATTCAGCATGGACAAACGCTGGGGTCGCGCCGTGTCATCCCGGTGGCTTCATGACGCTCACGATCAAGGACGACGAGGGTGCGATCATCGCGGTGCTATCGGACGAAAGCCTCGACATGCGGATGCTCGCGGTCGGTTTACCGGGCGAAGCCCCGGTCGTGCAGCATGTGAGCGAGTTCACGGCGGGCCGCCTCGCCCCCGTGACGCGACCGGGCACCTACAGTCTTTTCGTCTCCGTGGGGAGGCGCGACGGCACGCCGGCGATCGCGCTGCCACTTGCGGGGGATGACGGGCAGCGACGGTATAACATGGGTGTCGTGACACTCGTTGAATCGCCGTGACGAAGCACTCTGAATCAGCCGCCACCCCACCTCCAGGACCCACTATGACCGGAACGATGAAGATGACAGCCCGAAAGACTCTGGTGGCGGCCGTCGCAATCAGCGCGTTGGCCCTGGTCTCGGTCGTGCCGGTCTCGCCCGTCCTGGGGGCCTTTCCTGAGGAACTTCAGGCAGTCTACGAGCAGACGCTCCGCCCGTTTGACGGCGAGAGCGTTCGAGAAGTCGATCCGGAATCGATGGTCGGCAAGGTGCTCTGCGGCTACCAGGGCTGGTTCAACGCGGAGGGGGACGGCGCGAACCTCGGCTTTCACCACTGGACGAAAGACGAGCGGACACCCCGGCCGGGCAATGCCCGGATCGATCTCTGGCCCGACATGTCGGAGTGTGGCCCCGACGAGCGATTCGCGACCGAACTTTGCAGCGTTGCCGGTAAGCCGGCGGAGGTGTTCAGTTCCTTCAAGCAGGCGACCGTGCTGCGGCACTTCCAGTGGATGCGGCAGTATGGGATCGACGGCGTGATGGTGCAGCGATTTGCTACCCCGCTCATGCACGCCAATCACCTGCGGCATACCAACTTCGTCCTCAGCCACTGCCGCGAGGGTGCGAACCGGTTTGGTCGGACCTACGCGGTGATGTATGACCTCAGCGGGCTGGGCCCCAACAGCATGTCGGTGGTGATGGACGACTGGCGGGAGCTCCGCACGCGCATGCGGGTGTGCGACGATCCCGCTTACCTCCGGCATCGCGGTCGTCCGGTGGTCGTGGTCTGGGGCGTCGGCTTCAATCGCGACCGCAACTACACCGTCGCGGAGTGCGGTCCGCTGGTGGAGTTTCTCAAGCAGGACGGCTGCACCGTCATGCTCGGGGTGCCGACGGGCTGGCGGACGCTCGACCGCGACGCCGTTGCCGAGCCGCTCCTGCACGACGTCATCAAACTCGCCGACGTGGTCAGCCCGTGGACGGTGGGCCGGTACCACACGCCGGACGAGGCCGAAGGGCACGGTGAACAGATTTGGAAGGCCGACCTTGCCTGGTGTCGCGAGCACGGCCTCGACTACATGCCCGTCGCCTTTCCGGGGTTCAGCTGGTCGAACCTCAAGGGTGCCAAGCTCGATGCGATCCCGCGGCTCAAGGGGGAGTTTTTCTGGTCGCAGTTCGAGGCGGCGAAGGCGGCGGGGGCAGAGATGCTCTACGTGGCCATGTTCGACGAGGTAGACGAGGGCACCGCGATCTTCAAGTGCACGAACGACGTGCCCGACGGTTCACCGAACCAGTTCGTGACCTACGAGGGCCTGCCATCCGACTTTTACCTTGAGCTCACAGGCCGCGGCACGCGGTTTTTCCGCGGCGAAGAGCCGGCCGACCCGAAATAGCGTGGGCGCCGTCGCTCAGCCTCCGGGCCCCGTGGCCGCCGGCGCCGCCTGGGGTTTGTTTGGCGGCCAGAGCGGCGGGATCTGCTCGGCGTTCCAGGCATCCCACAGCGACTGAAGCTTCCGCGCGGTCGCCGGCTCGGCCGCGGCGAGGTCGTGCTGCTCGCCGATGTCAGTGGCGAGATTGAAGAGGGCAGGTTTCGTGATCCCCTCACCCGTCACCAGTTTCCAGTCACCGTGGCGGATGGCCATCTGCTTCCCAAACCGCCAATAGAGCGTCTCGTGCGGCCTGGCCGGGTTGTCGCCCGTCAGATACGGCAGCAGGTTCACTCCGTCGAGCTTCCAGTCGGGCGAAACCTCGCCGCCGGCCGCGGCCAGAAACGTAGGCAGCAGGTCCAACTGGATTACAGGATGGTCGTAGACCTTGCCGGCCGGAAGCCTGCCGTGCCACCGCATCATGAACGGCACGCGGACGCCCCCTTCCCAGGTCTCGGCCTTGAAGCCGCGGAGCGGGCCGTTGCTCGACGTGGTCTTGTCCGTCGGTCCGCCGTTGTCGGAGAGATAGACCACCAGCGTGGTGTCGTCCTGGCCGATCTTTCGCAGCGTGGCCAGGACGCGGCCGACGGCGTCGTCTTTTGCCGCCATCACGGCCGCGAACATCCGCCGGTTGTGGTCGGCGATCTGCGGAAAGCGGTCGATGTAGTTCTGCGGTGCCTCGAGCGGGTAGTGCTGGGCGTTGAACGGCAGGTAGAGGAAAAACGGTTCCTCGCGGTGCGCCTCGAGCCACTCGCAGGCCCGGTCGGCATAGGCCTCGGTGGTGTAGAAGCGGTCGTCGGTGACGGGCACGGCCTCGGTGGACACCCGCGTATCGATGATGGTGGGGTGGAAAAACGGCGAGTTGCTTCTCGTGCCGAAGAACTCGTCGAATCCCCGGCGGGTGGCGACGAACTGGTCGGCCTCTCCCAGATGCCACTTGCCGACGGCACAGGTGGCGTAGCCCAGCGCCCGCAGTCGGTCGGCCATCGTGGTTTCGGTGACCGGTAGGCCAAACTCCGGCCCGCGACCGTTCCACTCGTGGCCAAACCGCGTCTGGTAGCGGCCAGTCATCAGGCCGGCTCGCGTGGGGCTGCAGTATGGACCAGAGACGTAGCCCTGGGTGAATCGCACGCCCGCCGTCGCGATGGAGTCGATGTGCGGCGTCGGGATCTCTGGATTGCCCTGGCAGCCGAGTTCGCCATAGCCCTCATCGTCGGCGAGGAAGATCACGATGTTTGGCTTTCGGGCAGCCTCGGCGGCCCATCCGGCCGGTCCGGCAGCCACACCGAGAGCGGCAACCGTGATCGCTACGAGCATCCGCATGGAATCACCTCCAAAACAGGGCAGACATCCCGTGACGCCGATTTTTCCTTCTTCCGCCGCCTGACGGCAGTTGTCAATGCCCTGCTTACAAAATACCATTTCGCGAGCTGGGGGTGCTTTCATCCGGGGGGATTCCAGGAGGATTGTTTATGTCGATGAGTTACGTCGTCGCGTTGGTCCGCGTCGCCACCGTGGTCGGCGGAGTCGCCCTCAGCTCGTCAGCATGGGCGCTCACCCCCACCACCTATCTCGGCACCACCTCTGGCACCACGATCAACGGCCAGACGTGGGGACTGTGGATGGGGAACTGGAGCAACGGCTACAGCGGAAATAACGCGAACTACGAGGGTACTCTCAACTCGTCGGCCGCGAACGCCGGTCGCGTCTTCATCGACCTGTCTGACTTCTACGTCGCCAACACCGACGGCAAGATCGGCTCGTTTACGATGACGAGCGGCACGCTCCAGAACTGCATCCCGACGACAACGAGCGGCAAGACAACGCGAATTGGATCGGGAGGAACCGGCGGCGAGGGTATCTTCACACAGACCGGCGGCACGTTCTACATGAACGTCGGCGAGATGCGGTTGGGCTCCAACGGTTCGTCCAACGGGAAGGCCGTCGGGCTCTATGACATCAGTGGTGGCCTGTTCTCCACGACGGGAGGCCTCTCTCCCGGCGGGAACATCTGCATCAATCGAAATCAGTTGGCATCGAGCGGCACCGTCCCGGTCAACCGCGGCGAACTACGGATCAGTGGCTCGGCGACGATCGATTTCGGCGCCCCGACCAACACCGGCCTGGCCGCCCTCGGCTTCGGGCCTGGTGATGGTACCGACGCAAGTTCGCAGCTCACGATCATCGGCTCGAAGGCCTCGATCAACATCGCATCGATCCGCATGGAGACGAGCGCCTCTTCCTACAACAGCGGCCTGATCAAGTATTCGTTCGATCAGACCGGCGTTTCAAAGATCAACATCACGGGAACGGGGGCATCGCTGGCCCAGGGCTACCTCGATGTGAACTACACCGGGTCGAGCATCACCAGCGGCACCACCTTCACCCTGATGGATACGGGCACCTCCGGCGGCGCCATCTCCATGGCGAGCACGTTCGCGCTGCGGCCCGAAGACACCACCACCTGGCGGCTCGACCTCGTCGACACCAACAAGGCCCTTCGCCTCACCTACACCGGTTCGACGATCCTCGGGGCGATCACGATCAATGTGGGCAGCGGCACGACCCAGACGCAGACTCAGGCCGGCTACCCCACGCTCTCCGGCAGCCTGCCCTTGGTGAAGACGGGCGGCGGCACGCTGGTGCTCACCGCCGCCAACACCCTCACCGGCTCCACGAGCGTGCAGCAGGGCACGCTGCAGCTCGCCAACGCCGCGGCACTGGGATCGAGCACGGTCATCCCCCTCGCCGGCGGCACGATGTCACTCGCGCCCTATCTGCAGACCACGGTGGGCGGCCTCGACCCCAACGCCGGCGGCCTCGTGGACCTGTCAAACGGCCTGGTGACCGTG
>QWQL01000153.1 GCA_003670825.1 Planctomycetota bacterium | reverse complement strand
TAGACCCACTCGGTGCGTTCTTCGTAGGTCTTCTGGCTCATGGCTGGCGGGAGGCCGTCGCTGGCCTGGTTGCGGGATATGATGACTAGTGGCCTCCGAAATGTACCCCGTGGTTCCGCCTCCGGCCAGTGCCGCGTCCGCATGCCATGCCATCCCAGCCTTCCTTCACGACGCCCGACGCTCCCGTGGCCGCAGCGCAGCCCCCGCGGCACGTCCTCGACCCCGCCAGCGGTCTGGCGGCCTGGCTCGGGCAGCGGAGCCAGCCTGAGTGGCGGGCTCGGGCGATCCGCCGCTGGCTCCACGGCCGCCGGGCGGCGGCGTTTGCCGACATGACCGATCTGCCGCGTGGACTGCGGGCCGACCTCGAAGCCGACTTTCGCGTCTGGACGACCTCGGTCGCGGTGCATCAGCGGGCCGACGACGGTACCGAAAAACTACTGCTCGAACTCGCCGATGGTCAGCGGATCGAGTGCGTGCTCCTCCGCGACGGCGATCGCCGTACCGTCTGCATCAGTTCGCAGGTGGGCTGTGCGATGGGCTGCGTATTCTGCGCCAGTGGCATCGACGGTGTGGTGCGGAACCTGACCACCGGCGAGATCATCGAGCAGCTCCTGCGGCTGGCGGCGCTGCTCCCTCCCGACGAGCGGCTGAGCCACATCGTGGTGATGGGCATGGGTGAGCCGCTGGCCAATCTCGACCGGCTGCTCCCCGCCCTCGCCGAAGCCCAGGATCCGGAAGGCCTCGGGATTTCGCAGCGGCGGATCACGATCTCGACGGTCGGCCTCCCGCCGGGCATCGACCGGCTCGCGGCGGCCAACCCGGGCTATCATCTCGCGGTCAGCCTGCATGCCGCCGACGACGAACTCCGAACGCGGCTGGTGCCGGTCAACAAGGCGATCGGCCTGGCCGACGTGATGGCGGCGGCCGACCGCTACTGGGAGATCTCGGGGAGGCGGCTGACGTTTGAGTATGTGCTGCTCGGCGGCATCAACGATTCTGAAAACCACGCCGACGCGCTGGTGCGGCTGATTGGCGGCCGGGCAGCGCTGGTCAACGTGATCCCCTACAACGCGGTTGCCGGCATGCCCTGGAAGGAGCCCTCGCAGCCGGCCCGGGAGCGGTTTCTGGACGTGCTTCGCGCCGCCGGCGTCAACGTGCAGGTTCGCCGCCGCAAGGGCGCCCGCATCGACGCCGCCTGCGGTCAACTCCGCCGCGCTGCGGCAGACACCATGCCGATCGTGTCGCCGCACGAAGCGTCTGCCTAGGCACGTCGGCGGCCCATGACCACCCCTGCCCCGCGCCTGCCCCGAGCCCAGGCGGGGCCAGGGTGGTGCCGAAATGGGCCGAACTACACGAGCCGGCCGACGAGCCAGACCACGACGAGCACGCCGCCGAGAATGCCACCCAGCCAGCCGAGCCATTCGAGCGTGGCCCGGCGGATGGCTGCTGGATCCTCGTGGTGCGTGGCCGCGAACACGACCGCCGCCACGAGCACCAGCGGCAGACCGAAGGCGATCCCAGGCACGCGGTCGAGCAGGGTGAGAGCCAGCAGGGAGGTCGGCATCACCGCTTCTCCTTCTTCTCGTCCCGGGGCGCTGGGTGCATGGGGCCCGAGAAGGCGTCGTAGATCACCAGCGCGTTGAGCATGCCCGCAAGCATCGTGTAGAGCGTGCCAATCTCGAAGAACCGGCCGAGCTGCTTGTGCCAGACCGAGAGTTGGTCGGCCGGCGTGCGGTCGAGCATCCCCGGGGGCGGAAACGGCCGAAACTGTCGCCACGGGGGCAACGGGCGGAAATCCTCCGGCTCGATGTCGGGATCGACGCGGGCCAGTTCCGTGGCATACGCCTGCGACACCGGCTGGCCGCGGGAGAGCGGCGGAACCATGAACGAACTGAGCAGCACGGGCTGCTTTGCGGCACCCTCGAGCCGCCACGACTGGAGCAGCGCCGGGATGGCGGCGGCGCCGATGCCCGCCTGACAGAGAAAGGCCCAGCGCTTCTCGCCCGGCTTCCACGAGGCATAGACGACGCGTCCGCCGCCGAGCCAGAGGCCGACGACGAAGATCGTCAGCAGGCTCACCATGAAGAGCACGCCCTTTTGTCGCCGCCCCTGGTAGAGCTGGCCGAGCCCCGGGACGAGCCATGAAAGCACTGCCGCCACGGCCGGACTCTTGAGGTCGATGGGTGTTTCGTCGTCGGGCGAGAGCGCGACGATGCGGCCGGCCGCGAGCGATGCTGATATTCCCAACAGACGGCTCCTGCCCAAGCGATTTCGAACCACTGCGCCGCAGTCTAGGGTTTTTTTCCGTCGCCTGCACCCTGGCTGGTCGCATCGTGCCCAGCCGGGAATCCGGAGAAGCCCGGGGGCATGAGCCGCGGGAACATGATCGGCCCGGGCGTCAGCCCCAGAGTCGGCGGACGGGCGTGACGCGGGCAGCGGTCGGCTGGCGGGGCCGCTCGACGTGGTCGGTGAACTCGCCGTCGCCGTCGCCCGGTAAGAGCTCCCGCCAGGCGCGTTCGACCGTGTCGGCGGCGACACGATCGAGTCCTTCTCCCGCGGCCGCGACCGCCGAGAGCCGTGCCAACCGGCAGACGGTCCGCGGCACGCCCCCGGAGAATCGGGCGATCGTCGCCACGGCGGCGTCAGAGAACGCATCGGCCCCCGCGTCCACCCGCTCCAGCGCGAATGCCACGTAGGCGGCGACGTCGCCTTCGTCCCACGGCGGCAGGTCGATCCGCACGCCGGCCCGGCGGCGGAGCGAAGCCGGAACCCGCGCTACCCCGCCCGGTGTGGCGGTGGCCACGACGATCGTCGTGGCGAATCGTGGTTCCCCCGCAGCGACCAACCGGTCGATGCCCTCGAGAGCATCCACAGGCGCCGCGTCGACGTCGTCGAACACCAGCACCGTCGACCGCTCCATGAGCATGTTTTCCCGGAGGCGGTTCTCGAGCGCGAGCCAGGGGCGAATCGCCTCGGCGCGGCTCGCGGGATCCAGCGGCAGCCGCGCGAGCAACAGGTCGAGCCACTCCCCCTCGGGCAGGCCGCGGAGCGAGAGCACGGCCGTTTCGGCCCCCAGGCCTCCCAGGCGGCGGGCCGCGGCGGCGACCAGATGGCTCTTGCCGAGCCCCGTGTCGGCCACGATGAGTCCGCACCGCTGCCGTTCGGCCAGCAGCCACTCCAGCCGCGCCAGGGCCTCCTCGCGGGATGGTCCCGCATGGAACCCGGCGGGGTCGATCACGCCGTCGAATGCCGTCGCTGCCAGAGAGAGTCGATCGCGTACCATGGCCGGGAGTGTAGCGGCGAGGTCGCGGCGGGTCAGGAGAGACTTTGCCGGGGATTCCGCAGGTTCATCAGGTCGAAGGTGCAGCGATGAGCGAGCGGTTTTTCCTGTCGACGTCGCCGCGAGACGGCCGGGCCGTGCTCGACGGCGACGAGGCTCGCCACCTCGCCCGCGTGCTGCGGTGCGCGGTCGGCGACATGATCCGCGTCTTCGATGGCACCGGCACCGAGTGGCCCGCCCGCGTCGCCTCGATCGCACGCGATCAGGTCATCGTCGAACTCGGCGAGCCGGTCTGCGACGAGCCACCACCGGGCGTTCGGCTGACGGTTGCCGTAGCGCTCCCCAAGGGGGAGCGGCAGAAGTGGCTCGTCGAAAAGCTGACCGAACTGGGCACCGGCCGGCTCGTGCCTCTGGTCACGACCAGGGGCGTGGCCGAGCCGACGCCGGCCGCGGTCGAGCGGCTGCGTCGCGGCGTGATCGAGGCCTGCAAGCAGTGCGGCCGCCGCACCCTGATGGAGATCGGCATGCCCCAGTCGATCGCCGACCTGGTCGGCGCTCGACATCCCGGCTCGTGGATCGTGGTGGCCGATCCGGGAGCGCCGCCACTCGCTGCCGGGGCGGCCTCCGCCCGAGGCCTGGCCGTGATTGCGCTTGTCGGGCCCGAAGGGGGATTCACGCCGGAAGAGTTTGCCGCCCTCGATGCGGCGGGCATCGAACGCGTCGGCCTCGGGCCGCACGTGCTCCGCGTGGAGACGGCGGCGATCGCGGTGGCGGCGCGGCTGGCATGACGGTGCCGGTTTTTATGGCAGGCGTTCAGCAGCGACGCGACCGGGCGACGAAGGCCAGGGCTGCAATGACGGCGGTAACCAGGCCCACGGTCGGCTCGGGAACCGTCGCCACCATGCCCGCGGCCGACAGCGGGTTGTAATGCCCTGCGTTGAAGAGGCCCGTCGCCACGAAGTCGGCCACATCGAGAATGTCGACCAGCCCGTCGTAGTTGAAGTCCCCGTCGAGCCAACTCGCCGCCGTGCCCGTGTCAAACTTGCCCAGGGCCAGAACGTTGGCGGCGTCGAGGATATCGATCGACCAATCGAGGTTCGTGTCGCCCGGGGCCGCATAGGCGAATGTCACCGAGCCGTCGCCCTCCTCGAGCCAGCCAACACTGCGCGGAACGCCGCGGGCCGAGTCGGCGGCCGCCACACTCGACGTGATCCCGCTCGTGCCACTCCACGAGCCGTTGTCGCGGCCCGTGACGATCGCGGCGAGCATGTCGACGGCGGAGAGCCCCGAGGCGACTGTGATCATGCCGCTGCCGACATCGATGAGACCACCGGCATTCGTCGCGAGGCCGCCCACGGTGGTGTGCAGATACGGGGAAACCGCGAGCGTTCCCCCGGCGAGCGGCAGGATGCGGCTGGCGGTGAGCGTCGTGGCCGCCGCCAGCCGCAGTGTGCCCTGCTGGATCGTCATCGAGCCGGTGAGCGTGTTGGCCTGATCGACAAGGAGCGTGCCGGCTCCAGCTTTCACAACCGGTGTCGCACCAGAGAGGAGCGGATACCCGGCCTGGCTTTGCGTTTGCGTGCCACTCGAGACCGTGATCGTGATCACGGGGTCGGGCAGGGCGGCCAGTCGCGTGACGCCGTCCTGATACTGCTGCTCGTCTTCGATGCCCCAGTTGAGCACGATCAGAAAGGGGCCGCTCGGGGCGGTGGCGTTGCCCGGATAGCTTGGCCCGGTCGCCGTGGCCTCAGCCCAGAGGCCGTAGAGGCCCGGGGCATCGGGGTGCGTGAGTTCGTAGGCGGTGAAGTGGTGGTGCTCGCCCGGATAGCCGACGAACGTATCGACGAACAGTGGGTTCGTGCCGCCGATTCCGGCCGTTGCGATCGTCGCCGTCGCCGCAGCACGATTGACCACGCTGATCGTGCCCGACGCGACTGGGAGCGGGTCGAGTGGGCTCGTGGCCGGGTTCCAGTAGGTGAGTGGCGACGTGAAATGCAGGCTCACTGCCGTGTTTGCCGGCAGCGCGTCGGCCCGGCTGAAGCCGGGGTAGATCGTCGAGATCGGGAACCCGAAGCCGGGCGTGGCGAGGTTCTCATCGACGTTGAAGACGTCGTAGATGAACGGATTCACGGTGAGCTGATTGGTCGCCGCCGCGTAGTTGATGACGAACGGATCGCCGTGGCCGCGCGCCCGGTGAGCGAAGAGAGGCACGAGGCCGGCGGCCAGGCACGCCATGAGGATCGTGCGGTGAAGGACGTGCGGAGCCGATGAGTTGGCGGGCATCGTCATGGGAGATTCTCGAGGAAGGTGGCGGTGGCGTGTCGTGCGTGAGGCGACTCAGCGGCGGTCGCGAGGCATGGCGTCGGGCATGGCAAACGTGGGCTGATCGGGAGCGGCGACGGCGGCGGCGACCCAGTCGCCGATGGAGGCTGCAGGAATCGTCTCCACGTGGCCGTCGGCGAAGAGATAGTTGGCCTGGCCGACGTGCAGCCGGTCGGTCCGGGCCGTGCCGCCGCTCGCAGCGGGTACGGCGCAGTCGCCGAAGTTGGCCTCGCCCTGCGACGCATACCAGATCCAGCCCGGATAGCGTTTCTCCTGGGCGATGTTGCCGTCGGAGAACCAGTCGTTGGGATGGGCGTGATCGTTGGCTGGCTTTGGCGCCATCCGTGGCGAGATCTCGAACGTGACGAGCGTTCGCGACGAGGCGGTGAGCTTCGACATCCGGTCGACCGCGCCGGGCACGGCCATCGAGACGTAGGCGTTGAGCAGGTAGCTCGTCGCCAGCGCGGCCCGCCGCTCGTCGGCCCGGGCGTCGGTAGGGCAGATGCGAATCGCATCACAGTTTCCGATCCATTCGGCCATCGTGAAGATCCACGACTTCGTGACACCCTGGGCGGTCTTCTCGTGGTCGGTCCGGGGAAAGCGGCCGCGGTGGGCCTCGGCGTGGCCGAGCCAGCCGAGGCCCACCTGACGAAGGTTGCTCGCGCACTGCGTCCGTCGGGCGGCCTCTCGCGAGGACTGCACGGCCGGCAGCAGGAGCCCCACGAGCGTCGCGATGATCGCGATCACGACAAGGAGCTCGACGAGAGTAAATCCGCGGGTCTTCATGACGCCACCGAAGAGCGCCGTCGAATCCAGCGCCGCAGGCCCGCGGCCGCGGCGACGATCGCGCCGCTGCCAACGAGGGCCAGCGTCGTTGGTTCCGGCACCGATTGGATCTGGTTCAGCGGAATGCTCTGCGACGTCGCGAACGCCGCTGCCACGGCATAGGCATCGGCGAACGAGGTGTTCTTGTAAAACACCATGTAGGCCGGATCCGACGCCCCCACGGCCGCGCTGCCCGCCGTCGTGGCGGTCGTTGTCACCTGCAGGCCCTGCAGGTAGATGCCGTCGGTGCCGACGCCCGCGGCAGCCGGCGCAAAGCTCGTGCCGTCGCCGAGCAGCCGGAAGCCGGCGTTTGAGTGAGGGTTCGTGCTCTGCGTCACCGCACTGACGGCCGAATAGGCGAGCGATGACCCGCTGGCAGTCGTCACCAGCACGGTT